>CAZLIG010000249.1:0-2824 GCA_964559415.1 uncultured Rhodospirillaceae bacterium | reverse complement strand
CCGACGCTTTTCGGAATCATGGTGCTGAACTTCCTGATCGTGCAAGCCGCCCCCGGCGGCCCCATCGAGCAGATTGTCGCAAAGCTGCACGGCAACGATGTTTCCGCCACCGCCCGCTTCGGCGGTTCCGGCGCGGGCGAAGTCTCGACGCCTACAGGCAATGTCACAAGAGCCGTCGATAGCGGCGTCGCCGCGCGCTATCCCGGTGCGCAAGGCGTAGACCCCGAACTCATCAAGGAGCTTGAGCATCAGTTCGGCTTCGACCAGCCGCTTCACAAACGCTTCATCACGATGATCGGAAATTATCTGCGCTTCGACTTCGGCAAGTCCTACTTCCGCGACGAAAGCGTGTTCAAGCTTGTCGTGAGCAAGCTTCCGGTGTCGATCTCTCTGGGCCTTTGGACAACGCTGATCGTCTATCTCATCTCCATCCCCCTCGGCATCCGCAAAGCCGTGAAGGACGGCACCTCCTTCGACATTTGGACAAGCGCCGCAATTATTGCGGGCTATGCAATCCCAAGCTTCCTCTTTGCGGTGTTGCTCATCGTCGTCTTCGCGGGCGGAAGATACCTCGACTGGTTCCCCTTGCGCGGCCTGCTCTCCGACAACTGGTCTGACATGAACGGACCGCAAAAAATCGTGGATTACTTCTGGCACATCGCGCTGCCTGTCGTTTCGCTTGTCATCGGCGGCTTTGCAAGCCTGACGATGCTGACAAAAAACTCCTTCCTCGATGAGATTAACAAACAATATGTATTAACCGCCCGCGCCAAAGGCCTAACCGAAAACCGCGTCCTTTACGGCCATATCTTTCGCAACGCCATGCTCTTGGTCGTCGCCGGGTTTCCTCAGGCGTTTGTCTCAATATTATTCACCGGCGCATTGCTGATCGAAGTTACCTTCTCTCTCGACGGTCTCGGCCTGCTCGGGTTCGAGTCCGCCATCACGCGCGACTATCCCGTCATGTTCGGAACGCTATATTTCTTCACCCTTGTGGGCCTCGTGATGAACGTCATAGGCGACCTCACCTACGTCCTCGTCGACCCGCGCATCGATTTTGAATCAAGAGAAGGGTAATGCGCCCGCCCATTCTTTACCCCCTGTTCGCCAGCCTGACCTCCTTAAAAGGAGTGGGACCCAGAATGGGCGCTTTCTATAAAAAACTCTGCGGCGAGTTTGTGGTCGATTTACTCTGGCACCTGCCGACCGGCATGATCGACCGCAGCTATAGGCCCCTTCTGCGCGATGTCGAAAAAGACCGCATCGCAACGTTGAAGGTGAAGGTCGTCGAGCACAATCCCCCCACTCAACATGGACGCCCCTACCGCATCGTCGCGGAGGACTCCACAGATCAAATCGCCATTACTTACTTCAACGTCAAAGGCGATTACCTAAGCCGCGTTTATCCCGTCGGAAGCGAAGTCATCATCAGCGGCCTCGTCGAGCGTTACCGCGCGCTTTGGGTAATAAACCATCCCGACTACGCCGTCCCCGTAGGAAAAGAATCGGAGATCCCGAAGTACGAGCCGATCTACCCGCTAACCGCAGGCATCAGCGGAAAAATGCTAAGAAAGACCGTGGCGCAATCCCTCCAACGCGCGCCCCAACTTCAGGAATGGCACGACCCCGCGTTGCTCAAACGTGAAAGCTGGCCGACATGGAAAGAAGCATTACTTTCCGCCCACACCCCCTGCCCCGAAAATGACGCCACGCCGTGCCGGAGAAGACTAGCCTATGACGAACTTCTCGCAGACCAATTAAGCCTCGCAATCATCCGCGCCCACCACAAAGCCAGCGGTGGCCGCTGCTTTAAAAGAACCGGCGAACTGACCTCGAAACTCGAAAAATCCCTCCCCTTCAAACTGACTCAAGGACAAACGCAAGCGATAGCCGAAATAGCGGAAGACATGGCCGCCCCCAAGAGAATGCTCCGCTTGCTTCAGGGCGACGTCGGTTCCGGCAAAACCGTTGTTGCCATCAACGCCATGCTTCGCGCCGTCGAAGCCGGAGCGCAAGCAGCGCTAATGGCCCCCACCGAAATTCTCGCGAAGCAACATCATGCAACGCTGACAAAACTTTTGGCTCCCCTGCACATGGAAATCGGCCTCCTCGTCGGAAGAGGTCGAGGCGGCGAAAGGCAAGCTGTGCTCGAAGGCCTCGCAAACGGTTCTCTAAAACTCGTCGTCGGCACGCACGCTCTCTTTCAAGACGATATCGCGTTTCAGGATTTGGGCCTGGCGGTAATCGATGAACAGCATCGTTTCGGCGTAAATCAGCGTTTGATGCTCTCCGACAAAGGTCGCGGCGTGGACATCCTCGCCATGACAGCAACGCCCATCCCGCGCACGCTTACGCTCACTTCCTATGGTGACATGGACGTCTCCCGCCTCACCGACAAACCCGCAGGCCGCCAAAAGATCGAAACCCGCCTGATCGACATGGTGCGACTTGAGGAAGTCATCGCGGGCATCAAACGCCAATCATCAAAAGGCGCGCAAGCCTATTGGGTTTGCCCGCTGGTCGAAGAGTCTGAACTGCTCGATCTCGCCGCAGCGACGGAACGCGCGGAATTACTTAAGCAATTCCTCGGCCCCGACGCAGTCGGCCTCGTTCATGGAAAGATGAAAACGGACGAGAAAGACTCCGTCATGAAAAAGTTCGCCGCCGGAGAAATAAAAGTCCTTGTCGCAACAACGGTTATCGAAGTCGGCGTCGACGTGCCGAAAGCGACGGTCATGGTCGTCGAGCACGCCGAACGCTTCGGACTGGCGCAATTGCATCAGTTGCGCGGGCGCGTGGGGCGCGGCTCCGAAAAATCGCATTG
>CAZLIG010000248.1:0-2827 GCA_964559415.1 uncultured Rhodospirillaceae bacterium | reverse complement strand
GCGGATTTGGGGGTCCACCTCCTGCTGCATCAGGGAATGATAAAGCCAGCATTCGTGAAGCTCATGCATGACGTTGCACATGAGCCAGCCGCATGACGGGTCCATAAGGGAACCGTAATGGGTCACGTGTTGTTCCTCTATCTGGCCAATTTCCGTATAAAGACCCCGAAGGATTTTATTTTCGAAGCGGTTGCCTTGGTTCATGTAGAAGTTCATCGTTTGCTGCTCGGCAAGCGTCACCGTTATGATGTTCATGAGCGTGATCGGCTCTGCGGTGGACATATCAACAGCCTCGCGGACGTCGTCATACGGATGGCGGTGTTCTTCAATCGTTGGGCGGCCCGGCATGATTTCCGT
Source organism: uncultured Rhodospirillaceae bacterium (assembly GCA_964559415.1). Classification (GTDB taxonomy): domain Bacteria; phylum Pseudomonadota; class Alphaproteobacteria; order UBA9219; family UBA9219; genus CAIXLI01. The sequence continues at coordinate 2,470 of CAZLIG010000248.1, read as the reverse complement.
GAGTTCGCCAACGATCTCTTCGGGGGTCAAGTCACCTGCTTTCTTGCCTAAAAGATCGAGGGCGTCTGAATAGCGGTAAAGGTGATCGAAATCCTCAAGCAGCCCGAAGTCGAAGGCTTGTTTCACGTAGGGATCAGGTTCGTGGCGGGCGCACCAAGCCGTCAAATCAACGGCGACTTATTCGTAGCCTATGGTGTTCTCCAGGGTCGTTTCGTTGCCGGGCACGAGGCCGTTGACCATCTTTTGCTGCTGTTGTTCGATGCGGCGGGAGGCGGCAATTTCTCGTTTAAGGTCAAGGTCTTCGATCATCCGGTTCGCTTCATGCTTGAACAGCGCGGCACCGACCTCGATGCCGTTCATCAGGATAATACGGCAGCGCGTGTAAGGATGGACCTCGTATTTATTGTATTGAAGGCGCGTGAGATCGGACCAATCGTGAAACTGCTTCTCGATGGGGGTGCCTCGTTCCTTTAACGGATTGAAAGCCATTGGGTCCTCCGTGCCTGTTGGGGTTGCAACGGACGAAAATATTGGCCCATCATTTAATGAAATGCTCGCGCGGGGGCGAGACGGATGGATGATAGTCTTTATGCGCTCCCGGTTCAATGAGTATCTTCTCGCGAGGACCGTCGGCGAGAATCCGCGATTGACCAACGACGATGATGCGATCGCAGATAGAGAGCAGGCTGCGGCTGTGCGTGCTGACGATTATGGTCGACCTCCCCCGCATGGTCGCTAGCTGGTTGGTCAGATGAGTTTCAAGCGCGGCGTCGAGGCCATTCGTGGGCTCGTCCAGCAAGATAATTGGCGGGCGGGTGAGCAATGCGCGGGCGAGAGCCACCATTTGGCGTTGGCCGCCCGAGAGATTGGAGCCGCGCGGGCCGACATCGGTCATCCAGTTTAACGCGCCTTCATTGAAAACGTGCCCCAAGCCGGAGGCGACAAGGACATCATGGCGGATTTCTGCGGGGATCTGCGGACGACCAGCACGGACATTGTCTTCGATTGTGCCGTCGAGGAGGCAGCATTCCTGCGGCTTGAAGCCGATGTTGTAGGAAATGTCATCCTGAGAAAGGGTTGCGAGAGGTATGTTGTCGATAAGCACTCTACCTTCGTCAGGTTCCAGAAGACCGGCAAGGAGGCGTAATAACGTCGTCTTTCCGGCTCCAGGAGGGCCGGCTACGGCCACGAATTCCCCCGGGTTGATGTTGATACTGATGGCGTTGAGAACCGCCGTATCCCCTTTTCTTAGCCTGCATGTGACCTTGTCGAAGCGCACAGCACCTTGAAGCCTTCCGTGACATACGGTTTGAGCCGGAGAGGATATGACTGGGGCAAGTTGGTTCAGCTCCTTCAGGGCGGTGCGAAATTCGCGGTAGCGCAGAAGGAGCATATTGACTGAGGCGAACATTCCCATAGTTCTGGACGTAAGCAGCGATGCTGCCAGAAGCCCGCCAGAGGTCATGCTGTGGTCTTCGACCATATAGACGCCGCCAGCGAGGACGCCGATAAAGGAGATATAGGAAAGGCTGTTGATAATGGTTCCGCTAAGGCCGCGCCAGAAGCGGGCTTTGCTTGCCGTCTGGACAGAGGAAACGCTGGCTTGCCGCCACCTCTCGCCCAACTTATTTCGCAAGGCGCTGCCAATTATGGCTTCACGGGACGTCATCACATCGGTCATGAGTCCGAAGCGGCGCTCGCTTGCGCCGCGCGACTCGCGATCATAGTCGAGGATTGCGTCGGTGGTGCAAAAGGTTGTGAGCATCATCAGCGCACCGCAGACGAGTGAGACGAGGACAAGCGGCCCCGATGCGATCATGATCGCAAAAAGGAATAGAAACAGGAAAGGCAGGTCTGCAAGCGCTAAAATGTAAGTTGAGGAGAGAAAGTCGCGGAAGAGAAGAATCTGCTTATACCTTTCGAGCATGCTGCCGATCGTCGGCATTTTATTTGCCTGCGTCTCGAGAAGATTATGGAACGTTGCGTGGTCGATCTCGATCTCACTGGTAACCGCAAACTTTTCGGCGACGCCGATGCGAAGCATCCGGACACAGAATTCGACGGCGACAATAATACCGAGGCCTATGATAAGCGCCCAAAGGGTGTCGAGGATGCCGTTTCCAAGAATCTTATCGTACACGAAGCTGCTGAAAAGCGGCAGCGAGAGGGCGAACGTGTTGACGATGATCGCGGCCAGGAAGAGATCGCCGAAGTGGCCTTTGTAGCGCTGGAGAAATGTGGCAACCGAGCTGAGACTCACAACGTTTTCGTTGAGCACCCAAGCGCTTTTAACTGACAGCAGCGGGATGGAACTGAAAGTCCCGACCCGCTCGCCTTTGGCCGACAAAAGAACTGCGTCTTCATTTCCGCCAAGGCATGGAAGCCATGTACCATCGATGAACTCGAGAAGGCAACCTACCCTACCCTTCGAGGTTGGGATGGTGTGATTGATGATCGGGCTTTGTTGAAG
>CAZLIG010000247.1:268-2838 GCA_964559415.1 uncultured Rhodospirillaceae bacterium | reverse complement strand
CGTGGAGGATGCGAACATCTTCCGGACGGTAGTAACGACGACCGCCTCCGCGTTTCAGCGGCTTGATTTGCTGGAACTTGCTCTCCCAGAACCGAAGCACGTGCTGGGGCAAAGCAAGGCCTTCCGCCACTTCACTGATCGTTCTGAAAGCGGTTGGCGATTTGGTCTCGCTCGAAAGAGCGAAAGACGTGCTTTGCGTCGTCGAAGCCGAGAACAGTCCCTCGCTCATGCTTCACCCTTTGTTGTTCCAAGAAGCGCACGGTTGATTTTGTCCTTCAAAACGTGGCTGGCGCGGAAGATCAAAACGCGACGCGGCTTGATTGGCACTTCTTCGCCGGTTTTCGGATTGCGGCCAATGCGCTCGCCTTTGCTGCGTACCTGAAAGCTGCCGAACGAAGATAATTTGACCGAGCCGCCCTTGATCAAGGCGACGCTGATTTTTTCCAGAATCTCATCAACCAATTGGGCCGAATCATTGCGCGACAAACCGACTTCCGTGTAAACGGCTTCCGCTAGCTGGGCGCGGGTAACGGTCGTATCAGTCATAAGCGCACTCCCTCTAAAAAATTGATTCCCTTGAATCTAATATGGGTTAATGATTTGGTCAATTGGGTTAAAAATATCCAAACAGAGGTCAGGGAACACCCTGTCTTCCTGCCCTGTCCTTGTGCGCTGCACTTCTAGTACCTTGATTAGCCAAAAGCCGGGTCCTACTGTGCCAACTCCTACCTCCCTTATCAAGGATCACACAAAATGCCATCTTCCATTGTCATTGCCGGAGCCGTTCGAACGGCAGTCGGCACGTTAAACGGTGGGCTGTCCGGCCTTTCCGCTTCGGCTCTCGCCACCATATGTATTAAAGAAGCGTTAAACCGTGCAAAAACGGCTCCAAACGAGGTTTCTGAAACCGTGTTGGGTAACGTTCTTGGGGCCGCCCAAGGTCAAGGCCCGGCTCGCTTTGCTGCGGTCAACGCCGGAATCCCTGTCGAACGTGCCGCTTATGCCGTGAACCAGATCTGCGGTTCGGGCCTTCGGGCTGTTGCCAATGGTTACATATCGATCAAGGCAGGCGAATCAGAGATCGTTGTCGCGGGCGGCATGGAAAACATGAGCCTTGCGCCTCACGCTCTTCTGCTCCGCACGCCGACCAAGCTTGGGAATGCCGAGATGATCGACACGATGATTCGCGACGGTCTTTGGGATATCTTCAATAACTATCACATGGGCATTACTGCCGAGAATGTTGCCGCGAAGTTCGGCATCACACGCCAGATGCAGGATGAATTCTCGGTCGCTTCGCAAAACAAGGCTGAAGTTGCGATCAAGGCCGGACGCTTTAAGGATGAGATCGTCCCGGTCGTCATAAAAAACAAGAAGGGCGATATTACCTTCGACACCGATGAAAATCCGCGCGCCGGTACGACGCTTGAGGCTCTTGCAAAACTGAAACCCGCCTTCACTAAGGACGGAACGGTTACGGCGGGTAACGCCTCGTCAATCAACGACGGCGCTGCAGCCGTTGTTCTTATGTCCGAGGAAAATGCCGCTAAGCGCGGCATCAAGCCGTTGGGGCGCATCGTGTCTTGGGCGACCGAGGGCGTCGATCCCTCGATCATGGGCACCGGGCCGATTCCCGCCAGTCGCAAGGCTCTCGAAAAAGCGGGGTGGAAAGCCAGTGACCTTGATCTCATCGAGGCCAATGAAGCATTCGCGGCACAGGCTTGCGCCGTCAACAAGGAAATGGGCTGGGATACGTCCAAGGTCAACGTCAACGGCGGCGCAGTTGCGCTGGGCCATCCGATTGGCGCTTCCGGGGCGCGTATTCTCGTCACGCTTCTGCACGAAATGCAAAAGCGCGATGCGAAAAAAGGTCTTGCCACGCTTTGTATTGGCGGCGGCATGGGCATTGCCATGTGCGTTGAAAGATAAGCAGGGATTGGGAGCCGGATCGAAACCGGCTCCCAAACTGTTCTTTTCCAATCCTAAACGGAGATCAAAATGAGCAAAGTAGCAGTTGTGACAGGCGGTACGCGCGGTATTGGCGCGGCCATTTGCGAGGCCCTCGACAAGGCAGGATACAAGGTTGCCGCGACTTATGCAGGCAATGACGACGCGGCAAAGAAGTTCACCGAAAAGACCGGCATTCCGGCTTACAAGTTCGACGTCGGCGACTTCGATGCTTGCAATGAGAACGCTAAAAAGATCGCCGATGAGCTCGGTCCGATCGACATTCTCGTTAATAATGCGGGTATTACCCGCGACGGGTTCTTGCACAAGACTACCCCGAAGCATTGGCACGAAGTTGTGCAAACCAATTTGGACTCCGTGTTCAATATGTGCCGCTGCGTTATTGAGGGGATGCGGGAACGCGGCTTCGGGCGTATCATCAACATCAGCTCGATCAACGGCCAGTCGGGGCAGGTTGGGCAGACCAACTACGCGGCGGCCAAAGCCGGCATTCTCGGGTTCACCAAGGCATTGGCCCAAGAGTCGGCGAGCAAGGGCATCACGGTTAATGCCATCGCGCCGGGCTATATCGAAACGGAAATGGTCCGTGCGGTTCCCCCCGA
>CAZLIG010000247.1:0-258 GCA_964559415.1 uncultured Rhodospirillaceae bacterium | reverse complement strand
GCGCCTCGGCAAGACCGATGAGATCGCTTCGATGGTCCTTTTCCTCGCCTCTGAGCAGGCGGGTTTTGCCACTGGAGCGACGTTCTCCATCAATGGCGGCCAGTACTTTGCCTAAGGCTGGATGAGGCTCAACTTGCCGCCCCTCGTTAAAGTCGAGGGGCGGCTTTTTATTGTCCGGGCGCGCAATCCCTTGACCTTCTCGCGCAAAGAAGCTATTGGCGTCGCTTGCATGGTGGAAAGCCGACCAGACGTCGTTTA
>CAZLIG010000246.1:1385-2843 GCA_964559415.1 uncultured Rhodospirillaceae bacterium | reverse complement strand
TAAATGAAGTAAGGTGGGCATAGAAAAAATGAAAGGCATGGTGCATGGTTGGCGCAACGAATAAAAAGAATAAGAAGTTTTCCCTCTGCCCATTCCCTCGCCCCCCCTCTCTCCTTTATGCCGCAACCCTTGCCTGTTTTGCCCTGAGTCCTGCGCCAGTCTATGCGGATGCTACTATTTCAACGGTTGCAACGAATGTTGGCGAAATGAACGCAGTTTCGAATGCGGGGGCGGTTGTCGGAGAGAATGCCGATGGCGATGCCTATGTTTGGTATGGCGATGGCAGCACGCTTGATTTGGGCGCCCTTTTGACGGGCTATACGGGAAGTTCGGCCGAAGCTATTTCTGCCGACGGCACGGTTATTGTCGGTGACATTTGGTTGAGCAGTTCTCGTATGATTTTCATTTGGAGATCCGGGAGCGGGATGCAGGTTTTGACCGGTGTCAATTTGGGTTGGGATTTCACTACCGCCCAAGCTGTTTCGGACGATGGCTTGACGATTGTTGGCAGTTCTGAATACGCATCAGGATATAACCACGCGTTTTCATGGACGTCAGCAGGCGGTATTGTCGATATTGGAACGTTGGGGGGGGCGGAATCTTATGCCAAAGCTGTTTCCAGCGATGGTTCGGTCGTGGTCGGTGATGCAGAGAATGCCTCGGCATATTATCACGCGTTTTCATGGACGTCAGCAGGCGGTATTGTCGATATTGGCACGCTGGGGGGCAATAGTTCCTATGCCCGTGACATTTCTTCAGAGGGCACAATTATTGTTGGGTATTCCGAAATTTCAGATGAAATACATGCCTTTATTTGGTCCGCTGCCGACGGGATGGTTGATTTGGGAACTCTTGGGGGGACTCTCTCGGCCTCATATAGCGTATCTGCGGATGGTAGTATCATTGTTGGCATCTCAACGCTGACAGGGGATGCGGCCTATTCGGCTTTTTATTGGACACAATCTGGCGGCATGCAGGATTTGAACACGCTCCTTTCGACTGCCGGCGTTGATATGACAGGCATAAATTTGATCACGGCGACTAACATATCCTCTAACGGGGAGTATTTAGTGGCGCAGGGAACCGAGGCTTCTGTGTCCGAATACTTTCTGGTGCATTTTTCGTCGAGCACTGCCGGTGTTACGACGTCCGCTCAACAAAGGGCGTCCGCCGAAAATCTTTCCACAAACCAACGTGCCATGATGATTAATGGTCGCGCGACGGCAGGCCAGATTTTGGGATTCTCGCGCGCCGTAGACCCCGGTGACACGATATTTGCCGGCGCTATGGTGGGCAGTGCCATCGGTTACGTCGGAGGCCAGCACACCAAAGAGAATCTCACAATTATGGGCGGCTTGGCCTATGGTGCGCAGGACTATAAAAACATCGAACAGGACAATGCGATGACGGTGGCTTTGGGGCTGCGCTATGCGATGCCCAAGCTATTTCCTGAGCACG
>CAZLIG010000246.1:0-1375 GCA_964559415.1 uncultured Rhodospirillaceae bacterium | reverse complement strand
TTTCGACCGGCGTTGGGGGAACGCAGGCAACGAGTTATGCTCTATATGCGCGAGGCGGCGTGTTTTGGGATGTTTCGGCGCAGGATCGTGTGATGGGATATGCTTCGCTGGATGAGCAATTTTTAGACGTCGATGCTTATACGGAAACAACAACGTCCAATCCTTTTCCTGCCTCTTTCGATGCCGGGACGGTTCGCATGGATATCGCTCGGACTGGCGGCGCATGGACGCATGCGTTTACGTTGGGGGAAGTTCCTGTGGACATGACGCTGTCCGGTTCGATGGCCTATGCCTATAGCGGTGAATCAGGAATGCGGATGACGGTTGCCGGGATTGGGGCTTTAGAGCCCGCCTATAAAACCTCTTTGTGGGGCGAGTTCGGCGCGAGCGTAGCCGGCCAACTAGCTGACAGCACCACACTGACCTTGGGGATCAACGGCACCGCAGGCGGCAAGGGAATCGGCACTTCGCTCCATGGCGGAATGGGGCTTTCGTACAAGTTTTAGGTACGTTCTGTTACCTATGTCTCCGGAACGTACCTTAGAAAATTGGCGGAGACGGAGGGATTCGAACCCTCGATACATCTTTTCAAACGTATAGCGGTTTAGCAAACCGCCGCCTTCAGCCACTCGGCCACGTCTCCACGGCTTGGAAATAAACAGTTTTTCTTGACCGCAGGCAAGAGGAAAACGGCTTAACTCATAAAAAAGCCTTACGAATCTGAAAAAGGCTTAAGAGGATGGGCGTTATAGCAGACAGGGATAAAAAGTCGACTTAATTTTCAAAAAAGCCTGAAAAGGCTATTTTTGAGCTTTTGCCAAATAAGCCTTCATTTCCGCATCCGATGGAATTTTGCCAGAACAAGCAACTTTGCCATCAATCACAAGAGCTGGCGTCGTCATCACGCCGAAACTGACAATCTGAGCCACATCTGTCACTTTTTCGAATTCATAAGAAAGGCCCATCTCTTTGGCCGTTTTTTCCGCCGCCTCGCCAAGAGCCTTGCACTTCGCGCACCCCGTTCCGAGAATCTGGATTTTCATGTCGCTTCCTTCCTCTTTACACAAACAACGCATTGAACACATACCCCACAGCCAAAATGCCAAGGACGAGAACAGCCACAAAGACGCCTAACAGCCGCACAGACAAAACCTTCCGCAAAATAATCATCTCAGGCAAAGAAAGCGCCGTCACGGACATCATAAAAGCAAGAACAGTTCCAAGAGCCGCGCCCTTCCCCAAAAGAGCTTCGACAACAGGCACGATTCCCGCAGCATTCGAATACAAAGGCACGCCCATCAGAACAACCGCAGGCACAGACCACCATGTGTCTTTCCCCATAATTGAAGCCAAAACATCCGCAGGCGCAAAGCCA
>CAZLIG010000245.1:0-2865 GCA_964559415.1 uncultured Rhodospirillaceae bacterium | reverse complement strand
CGGCGATGTCTTCCATCGGCAGCCGCCGTTCGGGCAGGTTTTCAACCTTACACGTTAATTGGCCGTCTTTGCAGGAGATTGAGCAAGTCGGGCTGCTGATGTCGATGATGTGGTAGGACATGACGGGACTCCGATGAGAGTGTTGTCATGGACGATAAGCCCGGAGTTGAGGAGGCTTTTTAGCAGAATATTGATGCCATTTGTACAACAGCCTTCGATTTTCTTAACAGGTTTAAGAAAGTCGGGCAATGCGATGTCGAGGGCTATTCCCGCAGCATTGTTTTTCACCGAGCAAACTCGCCAGACGCCGGCATGATTTCCAGCCTTTACCCCGATGAGTTGTCCTTTGCGAATGACACGTGGCATAACGCCGCCATTTTTGTTCCTGATCGCACCAAGACGTTTCCAGACCTTGTGGAAAGGTATCACCTGCGGCTCTGGGTCTAATGCCACACCAAAGTTGTCTTCGATTTCCAGCACTCCCTTTATGGCTTTCAACTTTCCTCTCCCCCCTTCTGGGGCGATGCCAAGAAACTTTCCGACCTGTACTTCATCCGTCATCACCGAGGAGCGTCCGGTCTTCGCGTCCGTTTTTCTCTGCCGTATTGTGGCTGTGTTTCCGTCGATACTGACGAGGCCGGACGTGTTGAGCTTCAAAGACACCCCACGTTTCCGTTGCGGCACATGGAAGGCGACTCTGCGTTCAGCAAGGCAAGTTGCAATGGAAGCGCGCGTTTTGTCGGGCAGGTCACTTAGGTGGACTTGCCCCGTAGCATCGCGCTGAAACGCACCTGTGCTGACCAATTCGCTCGCCTCGCCCGCGGTGTGATGCCTTTGAATCATCAGCCCCCACACCCTGCCGTTGGCGGGAATCAGAGATGCCGACAATCCCAGCACGCAGGCGTCGACCGCATGATGCAAATGAGTGATGCCGCGTATCTCCGTTTTGATTTTGAGCGTCCCGTCTTCGTTCAGAACCAAAGGGTTGACAGGCGCGAGCAAACCCATGAGTTCCCATGAGGTGCGGATTTCTTTGGTGACCCGTCCGGGAAGGGCGATGATGCGGGGCAACTTGTCGCTGTCGGCAAAGACGTCGCGTGCAACTGCTGACGCAAGCGTGACGAGGTGCGAGGTCACGGTGAGGTCCCCGGGCGTGAATCCCGGTTCGTCACAGTGAAGTGTCAGCAACTTTTTTTTTCGGTTTTTACGGCGACGGGTATCATCTATATGACTGCCGTGCATGCTCAGTTTATCTACCAAGGTTGCGTAGTTGCTTTCACTCAAAATGCTGAGGTTGGGGAGACCCGGGACCGTCTTGCCCTGTTCGTCTCGGATGAATTGAAGTGCCGTACGGGCACCCTTCCATGCGTTGACCTCTTTGAAGGTAATCGCCAAGGAGTCGAGCGAATCTGACGCACGGGCGGATCGGGGAATGATGTGGTCCAGATCGACGTTGCGAGAACGGATGTCCTGAACGTCGTATTGCATTCCCGTGTAGGGACAGGTCCACCCCAGATCATCGGCTATGCGCGCCTTTCGGATGAAGGAGCCACCGAGTCGGGTATCTTCGAGACCCAAAAGGTTTTGGAGTTCTTTGACTACCTTCTTGTGTTGGGCCAGACGCAAGCCCATTTCCTGGGCAATGGCCTTAGCGGTTTTGCCGGACATCTCTTTCACATCGCGGTTGACTTCGATGGTGAGCGCTGAGACTCTTGCGGAATCGGCTGCCGCAAATTCGGTCAGAAGCTCTTGTATCAGCCGCCGGAAAATAACCAAGCGGTGCCGTACGAGATGGTTGTTTGTGCGCTGGTCGATTCCGTCCTCTGCGATGTGTTCGTTCTCTCGTGAAGCGCAAAACAGACAGCCGTCCTCTTGGCGCGGGTCGTTTCCTGCCATCACTTCCGCTACAACGGTTTTAAGGAGGGCGCGACCGTATGGTGCGCGTCCGCTTGGAAAGGCGGCGTTGATTGGCTTATTCAGAATGTCAGAGAGCGATTCGGTGTCATGCGGTTTCTTTGCAAGGGTTTGGAGACCGTCTTGTATTTGCTGCAAGACCTTGTCAAAGGAAGGTTGCTGTTCGGAGTCGAGCTGTTCACGCATGGTTTTGAGCGAAACCGGCTTGTGCCTCTGCAACGCTTTCAGCACGTTCCGCTTTTGAGCGGCGTTCAGAATCGCCCAGAACGGGGCGTTGCGCTGCGTGCTGACCGCTTTGAGTCCGGGATAAAGCACCAATGCCTCCTCCGCATCGGGGTGCATCAGCATCGTGTCCAGATTTGAAGAGCCAATTCCGGTAACCGCTTTAAGCACCTTTTTGAATTCTCCCTTAGTGAAGTAGCCAACCTCACGGAGTTTCTGCGTCAACTGTTGCCTTTCAGAAGGCGCTAAGGAACGAGGCCCTTCAGACAGATACACCCGGATATTCGCAACAACCATGGCCCAGCGGTAGTCGAGAAACTCTGTACTGTTTTTTGAAGGAAGTTTTTCGCCGCTCACCGGGCATTTGCCGATAATACGGTTGTCAAACCTAGGAGCCAACTGGCCGAACAGCAGTCCGCCGAGATATCGTTTGGGCAACTTGATCGAGGGGCAGTTGAGGGATTTCCATGCGTCTGGGTCTTTGACCGGATTGCCAGTGAGCGCCCGGATTAAGGAGGGGTCTAGATGCGGCAAGATTCCGACGTGTGCGGACAAAAGCCGAAACACCTCTGCCTCAATAATTTCACGTGGAAACGATGCCCGCTTGCCTTTAAACGAAATCCCGCTGGCTGATTTGACTCCAGCCGGATCGATTGTCAAAATCGAGCATAGCGTCTCACACATGGTGTTCTTTCCATATTCGTTCAGTAGCGCGTGTGCGTTTTCAAC
>CAZLIG010000244.1:986-2875 GCA_964559415.1 uncultured Rhodospirillaceae bacterium | reverse complement strand
CGGAAGGGAACAAAAAATTGTTTTTCATGCTGACCGCTTCTGTCGCGGGCCTTGTTGCTGGCTTTGCGTTGTTTTTTTTGGTTCAGCCTGAGCCTGAGAAGAATACGGCGGTGGTGAACCAGATTTGTGCGCAGTGGTCGGCAAAACAGGGGCTGCCGTTTGAGGCCTGCGATCGGAAGAAGATCGATCGGATTATCGAGAAGGCGAAGCAGGATATCAGCAGTCTAGCTGTCGAGACCAACTAACAGTCTTCTCTAATTGAGTTCGTCAAGGGGGTTGTGCGGTGGTAGGAGAACCATGCTTCTCTACGAGGTCTGGCGTTTGAGAGCAGCCTCAGGATACAGTCTGGTTGAAAGTCCGGAGTACGATCTGTTGAGCGGGATCACAAAGGCTTGCGGCCATGGTGTCCCAAGACTGCTAACGTACTGGCCGGAACTTTCGTTTTCTCCTTTTCACCTGTCCATCCTGCCTGAATTTCTCCTTGCAGAATGAACCCCTTGATTGTGTTCGATTAGGCGGCCTGACTGACGGATCCCTTACCGAACACAAAATCTGTTTGATCAGTCCACATGCGGTGCATGATCGTTGCCAGCTTGCGAGCGACTGCAGCGCAAGCTGTCTTGAAGCTGCTGCGTTGAGCAAGCTTGATGCCCCAAGCCTTAAGTGAACTCCATTTCTTGCTGCGCATCATCATCGTGAGTGCCGCCTCGAACAACAATGTTCGCAACGCAGCATTACCGCATTTGCTGATACCACCGTTGCGGTCGATCTCGCCCGATGCGTATTTTCGTGGCGTCAGCCCCAGATGCACGCCTACATCGCGCGAATGCTTGAACCGTGCTGGGTCGTCGATTTCGGCCTTAAAGGCCAAAGCTGTCTGGATGCCCACGCCGGGGATGGTCATCAAACGCTTGCAAACAGCGTCCTGACTGGCCTCCGTCTGGCATTGACGATCGAGAAGTTTTTCCTGTTTCCACAGCCCGTCTCGTGCAGCCGACAAAGCCTGAACGCTGGTTCGTACAAGGGCATCACAGGACGAAGTCAGAGCCTCCACCCTGCTTGCAAAAGCTGCGGCGGTTGCCACCCCAAGCTTGATACCGAAGGTCTTCAATGTGCCTCGAATGTGTTGCTCCAGCGTTAGCCGCGCTTCAACGATTTGTTTGCGTCCAGCGATCAGTATATGCAGATTCTGGCTCCCGCCGCTCTTTACATGTGCCGGGCGATACCATCCTGTCCGCGCGATCTGAGCCAAACCACGCGCATCGTTCTTGTCCGTTTTTATCCGCTGTGCTTTCAACGTGCCGTGCGCATGCCTCGCGTCAATACACACAACCGGAAATCCAGCATCCTTCAGGCCGTGGTACAGATGCGTTGAAAGTTGCCCCGTCTCGAAAACAATGCGCTCAATTGCTCCTTCTTTCCGTTGCTTGCCAAGCCAATCATTCAGCGCCGTTAGCTCGGATAGCACAGTCCCTTCCCACACCGTTTTCCCCTCCGCGTTAACTGCGCATATCGCCGTCCGTTGCAACGACACGTCCATTCCTATATAAATACTCATGGTTGTGACTCCGTTTTTAAGGTTAAGCTTCCCCTTTCGGATATTCCTTCTGGAGCACAACCACCTTGTCGAACTCAATTACCGTATCTGTTGAAGCCTTTAGCAGCTTCCATCATGCCCGCCGCGACCCAACGTAGAGCCATCTCGGCATTTCGCCAGCGTTTAACATTGTGGGTGACGCGCCGGATGGAGCCGTTCATGTTCTCGATGATGTTGGTGCAGGCGAGCGAGCGCCGCAAAGAAGCAGGCAACCGCATGCGCGCAACACATAGGATTTCGTCAAGACCTTCGAGGATGCTGGCCGATATGCCTGGCGCTTCTTTTTCGAGTC
>CAZLIG010000244.1:0-976 GCA_964559415.1 uncultured Rhodospirillaceae bacterium | reverse complement strand
GACCTGCCGCAGGGCCGCTCGCACAGAAGCGTGGAAGGATTGAGGCAATCGTTCGACAATATTGCGAGCCTTGTGCACCTGACAGCGCTGGATCGGTGTGTCTTGCCCAAAGGTTCGACCGATTGCTTTCGACAACGCCTTTGAGCCGTCGACGATAAACAACCGCGTGACGTTAGGATCAACGCCACGCTCGATCAGGTTATCCAGCAAGGCTTGGACCGTCGCCGCATTTTCCGTCGCACCTTCGACCAAGCCCAAGGGGTATTTATCGCCCTTGCTGTCGATGCCGACGGCCCCCACCAACAGAATGTCGCGCCCGGCATAAAGACCGTCGATCTGGATGGCCAGAAGGTCAAGCTTGGATAAATCGGTCGCCATCCATTCGCTGAGCTTTTGGCTGGACAGCACGACAAAGTGACGCGACGCCGCCGATTTCGAGGTTCCGTCTCCATTGAAGGATCCGACATCGCCACCCTCAAGCCGGATCGAGCGGCGAAACTTCCGCGTCGAAACGTTGATCAGCATTTGGTTCAAGGCCCACTTGCCAAGCCAGTCCTCCCGCATGCCGGTTTCCCAGCTTGGCAGGGTCAGTTCCTTGCGGCCTTGCCGATCCCGAACCCGCGGCCGCCCAAGCGTAATCTGGCCGCCGTGATAATTGATTTTGCCAGCAATCCGGCCCCAGCGCCGCCCTTGTCGGGCTTCATGCCGCTTGTACCGTGCCCCGCACAGCTCGGTTGCTTCCTGGTCCATAAGCGTCTGGAATGCCTCTATCCCGGCCGTAAGGCAGAAGTGCTCAAAGCTATTCTCCAGCTTTTCAAAGCTCGCTTGCAGAATATTCCTGCTGATGTCCTCTCCCGTCGCATGGCTTAGGGCTTCACACGACGCCGTAACCTGATGTAGCTTTCTTTTCATGGTGCTGCTTCTCCTTTTGGATTGAACACCCGCCCCCGGCGTCAGACGGGGTGCGGTAAGGTAA
>CAZLIG010000243.1:0-2882 GCA_964559415.1 uncultured Rhodospirillaceae bacterium | reverse complement strand
TTGCCGGCACCGCGAAGATACAGGACGTTGCGTTTGGAGAGGTCGTGCAGGCATGCACGCACTGATTTCCGTCTGGCGCGATCCGCGCCACCGACGGACCATTCGATAACGTCAGCGGAAGGAACCAAGTCGTCTCCATCGAGGAGGTTGAGAATTCCGACCGTCTTCAGAACTTCAAGTTGAAGCTCTGTGCTCGCCGGAAAGCTCTCGATGATGGCCTCGATCATGGACCATCGACTACGGTAGCTAACCACTGCAAGGCGGTGCCCAAAATTGGCTCGGGCATAGTCGAAAAGATCATGAAGGCGATATGGACGGGCGCTTTGGATTGGTTTCGCTGCAAATTCGCGCAGGCCGAAGGGCTCGTAGGAATAGACGAAACTGAAAAGAGAGCGTTCGTTCTGTCCGAACCGTTGGAAGAGCCTTCCCAAAGCCGGAAAGGTGAAGGCATCGATAGGGAAGATGCCCTCGGCATGGCTAACAAGCGTCTCCTCTCTAGTTACCCCTCCGAACCAGCGGGCCTTTGCCGCAGCGGCCATTACCTGTCGCGCAGAATCACTGGCCGGTTGAGGGATACTGCCAACATGAACTCCCAATGCAGCTTCGACAAGGGCGAGGCGTTCTAAGACCGGCTGAGCAAAGGTAATCTCATCAAAACGACCGGCTACCTTGGCCCACTCACGTTGCGCTGTTGGCTGTAACTGATCGGCGTAGGCGTTGAAACCTTGGTGCAACAGGCAGACGAGGAAGATGGGGACGTCCTTGCTGCGACTGGCGGTCTCGCTCAGCCGTTGAAGCAGGAAAATGTCCGAAGATCCCCCGCTGTTGGCGGCATGCTCAAGGAACTTGCCCACTTCGTCCAGGATGATCAGAAGGCCTTTTGCTTTCCCGGACTTGACGAGTTGTCGGGCGACTCGTTCAACCATTTCGACAACACGGTTATCTTCGAAAACGGCTGCCTGTGATAAGGTTCGCAGATCGTCAAGCAAAGGTGCGGCCCCGCCGCGAGGGTACACCTGGGAGACAGTGGTCTGGAGTGCTTCCAGGATGGACGCCCCTATGGCCTGCCTGCTCCCGATGACAAGTACGGGAGCGTACCGCGAGTCTTCGAGAGCCGGAGCCGTCCGCACGGCCTTCTGCCTCAGTCGGACGGGAAGCTTCGCCACGTCAGACATGGCCGTTGAAAGGAACAAGGCAAAGGCCGACTTCCCGGTGCCGTAGTCACCGGTGAGCCGCCATGAGCGACGGGCGGAATCCGCCTTAAGTCCAGTCGCGACTGTCCGGAGGCAATTGGCGCCAAAATCGGTCAACCAATAGCCTTCGAGTGCGCTAGGATCGCCGAAGTCGCGTTGCAGATCGGTTGAACGTAAGAACCGGTTCTGCAGGTTGAGGACACTGCCAATCGTTCGTTCACTCATCGGCACCTCCATAGACTCGCGCTAAGGGGTACCTGAGATTGGGGTCATCCGTGCGTACGATGGCCGGTTGAAGTGCTGATTCTTGGAACATGAACCATCCCTTTGTGTCGCGTTCGAGGCTTTCACAACGGGCGCGAACATCAGCTTCTGGCAACTTGAACACCTGCCCTGGACCGCACCGACCATGCAATAGCAGAGGATAGGCTAGCGTCTTCTCGTCGGGATGCCAAGTGCTCCAAAAATCGTCAAGACAGTAGGAGAAAAGCTCGGGTGTGACGCCTCTCTTGTTCTCTCGCCGGAATGCGTAGACCGACTCCACGCGGTCGCTCTGTGAAGCAGTTGTGCGACGCACGCCAACCTCCTGGAGTAACTGCAACTCAACTAGCGGACAGTCGAGGTTTTCTTCGCGGACCACGCCCTTCTTCTTCGAGCGTGTCGGCATATAGGAATGGAGGAATATTTCGAATTGCTGCGCGAGAACTGTGTCAGAAGGCGGCACGCGCGGCAGACTCTTTACGTGTCGCTGGAGGGCCGCAAGCGCGGTACTGGCCGAGAGCTCCGGCTCCTGCCAATGGTTGAGGAAGTAGTCCCATGCAAAGATTCGGAAACTGGGGTTCGTGGCGAGTTTCCAGTGGATAAGCCAGAGGGTACGTTCTTCCTCCATGAAAGGATCATAGCCCTCGCGGCCAAGGATCTCCGCACCGAATGGAGACACACCGTAGTCCTTGCTCTTGTCGACGGGCTGTATCACGCCTGCGGCCTCGGCCCAGAAGCGAATGGCCTGAACCATGTTCTTGCCGACACCCAGTGACACCATGGCCTTCTGAGGGTCAGAGAATAGTGCGGAATTGGCGGCCACTCCGAGAACGGCCTTGGGCAACCAAGCATAGCGGCAGGCAAACGTCTCATGCCCTGTAAACTTGTAGTCTTTGTCGGTTATGCTACTCATGAATCTACTTCGCTACGTTCTTAAGCCTGCGACTGCGGGCGATAAAACTCAAAAAAAAGTGCCGGTCCACATTTTGATTTATACACATCATGACCCCCGAAACAACCACACCTTGTACACAAAGCCCCTCCCTGTTAAGAAATATTTAAGCCCGCCGCGCGGCGGAACCGCGAGAAAACCATGGGGTAACTGCGACAAAATGTCCAAGTTATAGGGAATCCAACCGCCCGCAGGGCGGGAACAAACGATGTAAGTAACTTTGAACGCCGAACGCCGAACATTGAACGCCGAACGTTGAAATTATGGAGAAGCGTATATTGCTTTGGCATTACGTCAAAAGCACTACTGTTGGACAATCCGTATTTCATTACGACAAATTTAACATATAACGTGACAGATGCAAGCGTCCAGAATTCGATGCGGAGGCAAAACCTCTGGCTCCATCATTCGTCGGATTCAACCAGCACGCGGAAGCCGACATCGTAGACCTGCTGCCACGGGGCATACGGCACGTG
>CAZLIG010000242.1:0-2882 GCA_964559415.1 uncultured Rhodospirillaceae bacterium | reverse complement strand
CGCTCAGCCAATGCGTCAACGGCAGCGCCACCGCCGCGATGGGGATGTCGATCAGTCTCGACCAGTGAATGACGGTGTTTCCTCCGGGACTCATGCGCGGGACGCTCAGGTCGTACCAGCTCTGGCCCTGCAGCCAACTCACGACTTCGTTAAGCCGCATATAGTGGTCGGGGTCGCGCAGGCGGTGCGTGTAGATCGTGCTGTTCGGATAAAGATAAAAACACAGGACAAAGACCGCGAAAAACGCGAGCGGGAGCAGGGCGTAGGGCGCATCGAAAAGAGGGCTTTTTTTACGGGGCTGCATCATCGTTCTCATAGGAGGTGGAAAGGGCTTTGCAGGCTATCGCAAGGGAATAACCGGCTCTTGCAAGGATTGCCAAGTCCTTCCGTTTGCGTTCGGCATCGGCTGGGGCTTTGCGGAAGGGGCCGAGTTTGCGGCGTTTTGCCAAAGTCAGGGCGGCGGCGAGTTCCGCGTCTTCGGAGGATTTTCCTTCGGCGTGGCGGTCGATGGCTTCGTGGACGGTTGCGGAAGGGATTCCTTTTGCGCCCAGTTTTTGCAGGATCATGCGGTAGGAGCGGCCTTCGCGCCTCAGGCTGTTGACCTTTGCCTCGGTGAAGGCTTTGTCGTTCAGGATGCCCAGCTTTTTGTATTTGTCGACGATCTGGGCGATGGCTTGCCGGAGCGAGTCGTGTGCAGCTTCGTCTGCCGCGAAGGCGGGGCTGGTCAGCTCGGCGCGCCGGATTCGGTTTTCCAGCACTTTGCGCAGCGCGGTTTCCGAGCACGCATATCTTTCGAGATAGTGCAGGGCGGCTTTAGCAAGAGATTCGGCAGTTGGCGGTTTGAGCGGAGGGCGTTTCATGGCGATAGTTTTCTATAATGATTGCTATGTTAAATGTTTCTTAAGCGGAACTGATTCATAAAGTCGGAGTGTGCACCGATTCGCTGGACCTTATGCATCAGGACAAGCGCCGATATTTTATTGAATTACCGATGAATGGCGGAGAAACCGTTTCTCGCCGTCATGAGGCGGAAGTTCGCCGTGCGCAAGCTTCGCAATTTGTCAGCCAGATTTCGCAGTGGATTCAGGAGCAGGCGCTTGACGACAAGGTTGCGTCGATTGCCATTACCGCTCTGGGGCAGGTGCTTATTACGTGCGAAAAGGACATCATTTCGCGCATCCAAGAGGACGATAGCCTCACCATCGCCAATATACGCTCCGGGGCTACGTTGGCGGGGTCGGTGCAGAGGATTGCGAACTGGTAGCAGGCTAGCTGATAAGGGCTAAGCGCAAATCGTCGATTCCCGCTTTTGATTCCGCGCTTGTGGCGATGATACTCGTTAGAGCTGCGGGATGCTGCGCGGCGAGGTGTTCGATTTGCTTTAGCCGGAGTTCGGCCTCGGTGGGTTTGACCCGGTCCATCTTTGTCAGGACCAAGCGGTAAACGACGGCGGAGCGGTCGAGGAACGTCATCATTTCAAGATCGTTCGCTTTGACCTCGTGGCGGCCATCCAGAAGAAGGCAGACGCATTTCAGGGCTTCGCGCTTACGCAGGTAGGTGCGCACAAGGCCGTTCCATCTCTCCTTTTCCTGCGGCGGGGCGCTTGCGTGGCCGTAGCCGGGAAGGTCGACAAGCATCAACTTATTGGCGCAGTTGAAGAAAACGACCTGTTGGGTACGGCCCGGCGTGTTGGAGGCGCGCGCGATTTTTCGTCCCGTAAGCGCGTTGATGAGCGAGGACTTTCCGACGTTCGAGCGGCCTATGAAGGCCACTTCCGGGAGCTTTCCGGCGGGGAACTGGGCGGGTTCAGCCGCTGCCAGCATGCAATCGCATTGCTGCGCAAAAAGTTTCCTTGCTTCTTCCATATTAGTCATAGATCCAACAACCTTTTTGCTTCACGCGCCTGCCAGACGATCAGGGCAGGGGTGTTATATATAATGTCCCGGCAGCGGCGAATCAGCGAAAGCGCCACTGCGCACTCGTGCGGAACGCCGAGCATCCCTCCGAATAGCACAAATCCGGCTTCCTGTACGCCGAGCGCTCCGGGGACGGCAAATGCCGCGCTTACAGAGCCTTGAATCAGCGCTTCGATCATGACTGATTCGGCCAACGGCAACGGATGCCCGAGGAACTGCAACGCAATCCATATTTCAACCGAGCCTAGGCCCCACGAGACGAAGGCCCAGAAGGCACAGGCCAGCGCGCGGTTCCTTCTTTTGTAGACGGAGGTCACGGCCCTGTCGAGCTGCGCGGCGCTGCCTGCGAAGGAGGCCCATTTGTCGCGGAAGAGCGTGCGGAAAAGTCTCGACAGGATGCCGAAAAGACCGATCTTTTGCACGGCGACCAGCACGGCCAGCAATGGGAGCGAGAGAAGCAGGCTCCACAGCATTTGGATAAGGGCGTTTTTGTCGTTTACGCGAATCGCGAAAAGGAGGACGCCCGATGTGACGAACAGCAGGAGCACAGCCGTCGACAGCGTCAGTTCGCCTAGGGTGATCGCAATCGCGATGTTTCGGCGCATTCCGTGGCTTATCAGCAGGCGAACGGAGGCGATTTCGCCGCCGATTCGCGCGACGGGGAGGAAGTCGTTGATGGCTGCCCTGATCCACATGAAATAGGTGAATTCTGCAAGCGAGGGGCGCTTTTTCCCTGGCGCCAAGGCTTGCCAGCCGTAGGAGGCGACTGCGAGGGGGACGATGTGGAAGGCGGAGACTGCCAAAATGCCCGGCCAGCCCGCGTGGGCGAGGGCTTGGAGGACCTCGTTAAAGCCAGTCCACGCGACGACGGCGGTGGCGGCGGCAAGCCCTATGAGGCCTAGGAGGAGGGTCCAGCGAAGCATTTTGGGGGTCCTGATTGCATATTCCCATTCTAGAGCAGAAAGG
>CAZLIG010000241.1:0-2891 GCA_964559415.1 uncultured Rhodospirillaceae bacterium | reverse complement strand
GAGCGCCTCGTTCGCAATGAGGAGGTCGTCGGTTCGATCCCGATCAGGTCCACCATCGCTTCCGGCGCATCACTTTAAAATATAAGATATTGAAACTAATTACGTCCGCATCCATTCTGTGAGAATTTGGTATTATGGGTCAGATAATTCAGGTGGCTATTGTGAAAGAGTCAAAAGTTGATGTGCAATTTGTTGAAGATGTATTTGTTCCTCGTGCGAGGGGTTTCGACGGCGGTCCTTCCAGCTGGTCATTAGAAGCACAGCCAGTAAGGCCAAACAAACGGCGAGGAAAAGCAAGGGAAACCAGTGCGCAGAAAGAGTTCATTGGAGATTTTCGCGAGGATATGCGGTTTCCTGCGCCGCTTAATCTGAAGCCCTGATCGTTTTAGAGGGAGCTTGCGTACGCAAGGCGTAAGCTTAATGTTAAAAGAGTAGAATGAGTGTTTTTGGACAGCAAAAGCGGACCTTAAAAGGAAGACTCCGCTCAATCAGCTCTTATGGACCGAAGTCAGTTGCCGAAGGCTACGCACTTACCCATGTTTGGAACGTTGTTGGGCATCATTTGCGGCTCAATTCGAACTCCATTCCCAACGATTACAACATTAATTTTTATGGCAAAACAACCGACGACTTTAAGGAATCGGTTGTTGAGGCATACGCAGATTTGCCTTCGGAAGCGCGTGACGATCTTGTAAGCAGCGGGTTGACGGTCAAAGTCGGCGAATCGCGAGGGGCCATTCATCCGGAATGGAAAAGCGTGTATGAAGACAGAGGCATTAACGATGCCCGGGTTCACGACAACCAGTCTCCTGGTGTTAATCTCGAGGGTATACACGAGATAGATATCGCGGAACATTTCTTTTGGTTTCGAGGCCCGGACTGGCTTGTTAAATTTTTGGGTGTCGAAGGAAACCCCACTCTTTTAGGGAAAATCATCCCTCAATGGCGAATTTGTTCTCCCCGCTACGGAAAGGAGATCGTGCTGCATGAAGCAGCGGGACATGAAATTTACACGCTACAGGGCATTGGAGCGGATCAGTCTTATCTTGATGCCTATGAACTGGATCTGAAAGGGTTGGGCGGAATTGAAGGCGCTCACGAAAAAGGGCTTACCTATTTCGTCTACAGCTATGATCCTTCCGATCCATCTCTGGATCGCGGTCGGAGTGAAGTTTTTTCCAGTATTGTTCAGGGACAGGACGGTATCATTGAGAAATTTCCACACTGTTCCACATGGGTGAGCGAGTTTTACTCGCATTACGACCGATATCGGATTGAGCCGGGCAGTGCAGCCATTAACAGGCATATCGATACGTCTGATCTTATTGACACGGGGTTAGGGCACTCCGGGGGCGGCATTCACGACGTGCTGGGCACGGAAATCGACATTTTAGGCTTTCATCTCGACATTGCTCCGTCTCTCACTTTGGCAAAATTGGCCGTCATGTCGTCTTCGATGTTTCTGCTGCATATCAGGATGAACGATCTGAACGATCAATCACTTACGAACTGGCAGTATTTTAAAAACAAGACGCCCGCGCCGGTCCGTAAGTTTGCCGCTGCATCTGCAGAGCTTACCAGACGTTCAATAGTATTCGTTTCGGGGGCTGCACTGGCTGCATTTGGATTCGGCGCGCTTATGCAAGGCGATGCCTTCTCCGTAGATCCGGCAACAAAAGGCATCGTGGGCCTTTTGGGGGTTTATGGGGCTATAAAAGCTGTAGATGCCTTTCGGCCACCTTACCGGAAGTCGAAACTTGGGCCAAAACAACCCAAGCCCTAGTTGGGCTGTTACAATAACCCTTTGTTAAATCCGGTTAACTAAAAATAAACCTCATCAAAGCAAATTAGCTAAAGAGTCTGTCCTGCTGCTCAAAGCGGGGCCGAGTCGGCTGCTGTTAACACTTGTGTGGGGCAAAGCGTGGCGCATCTCATAGGGCAAAGGGTTGTGATGCTCGGTCTCGTGCTGGGCGCGGTCGCGTGCGCAGCGGGCGATATACCGGTCGTTAAAGGCGGATCGGATCGCGACATGGCTATCGCCGATGTGCCTGATCGGGACGAGGTTTTGCGCGGGGATGAAGATCCGCCTATTGTCACGCTTAATCTCAAATCCGGACTGCGTGAACGGCGTCTTTCAGATTCCGAGGAGCTGCCCAGCGATGTTTTTATTCCGACGACCAATTTAAACGCCGTTCCGGTTACTGCCGCTTTGCAGGCTGTTCTTTCCGGCACCGATGTTTCGCTTTCGTGGAATTCCGCCGCGTTCCAGTCGCGCCTTGTGACCGTGATGAATTTGCGCGGGCCGCTGCCGAAGGTCGTTCAGAAGATTTGTTCGGCTGCCAAAGTTTTCTGTACTTTTCGGAGGGGGTCTCTGGAGCTTTCCGAAAAGGAGACTTTTGTCGTCAGTATTCCGCCGGTGGTCAGGGCGATCAGCAATACGAGCGTATCGTCGACCACCTCTACGCTGAGCGGTTCATCGTCATCGACGCAGACCTCGAACGGGACGACAAGCAACAGCATCGTTGAAGCCATTAACAAGCTGCTCGACGGCGACAAGGCTACCGTCGACGATCAGGGCGGAAATATTGTGTACACCGCGACGGTGGATGTCGAGGAGAAGGTTTCACGGTATCTTGCGGAACTCAGGACGGAACGCCCGCTTATCGTCTTGCAGATGTATATTTGGGAAGTCACGCTTAACCGCGAGAATGCGCAGGGCATCAATTGGAGCACCTTCAACGTCAAGACTGCCGACACGACAACACTAAGCCTTGCGAGCGCTTTGACTTCCGCTGCGACGACAAAGGGCAGCGTGAGCCTTGGGGCCGTAACTTCGGGCGTCATTTCCGCTAACGCCATCGCGTCGTTCATCGCGACAAAGGGGCGCGTGC
>CAZLIG010000240.1:0-2930 GCA_964559415.1 uncultured Rhodospirillaceae bacterium | reverse complement strand
TTCCATCGAAGGACGCTGAAGAGAAGCGTTCGCCGACCGTCCGGGTGGAGGAAGCAAATAAAGCCGCGACCAAAGAGCCGACAAAATATGGCTACATCAACGCCATTCAAGTCTATCCGTTCACAGAAGGTGCCCTCTACCAGCTATACGCGGCACCGGAGCGTGTGACCGACATTGCCCTTCAGCCGGGCGAGAAACTAACATCGGTCTCGGCAGGCGATACCGTGCGCTGGATTGTCGGCGACACGACAAGCGGTTCGGGCGAGGGCCAGCAGGTCCATGTACTGGTCAAGCCCTTCGCCCCAAATCTTAAAACCAATCTTGTGATGACCACTGACCGGCGTTCCTATCACGTGCAGATGGAAAGCACGGCCCAAACATCCATGGCCGCCATCTCGTGGACGTATCCGAAAGATCAACTTACGCTTCTGCGTCGCCAGAATGCGGATACGGAATCCCTTGCGCCCATAGCCTCGGACATCGCGCTGGAATCCATTCGTTTCAATTACGAAATCGCCGGCGATGCTCCGTCATGGAAGCCTTTGCGCGCCTTCGACGACGGGCAAAAGGTCTACATCCAGCTTCCTCGCACTGTAGAGCAGGGCGAAGCGCCGCCGCTGTTCCTTGTGGGCGCGGACGGCGGCAACGACCTCGTCAATTACCACATGCGCGGCACCTACTACATCGTTGACCGGCTGTTCGCCGCCGCCGAACTCAGGCTCGGTACAGACCCGCAGCAGGTTGTGCGTATTACGCGTACCGATGACGCGGAGGCTCTTTAATGACCGAAAAAATTGACCCAAGCCGAGTTGAGTTGCGGGCCTCGCCGCCGTATCGCGTGGTGCGCTTTCGCAAAAGCCTTGTGATCGGCGCAACCGCCCTCGGCATCAGCGCCATACTCGGCGTAACGATGCTGGCGCTCAGAAAGCCGAGCCCAAAAGCGCCTTCAGAAGCTCAGGAGCTTTACAATACCGACAAGAAACCCACAGCTGAGCGCGTTTCCGAATTGCCAAAGGACTACTCGCAGGTAAAACCCAAGGCTATCGAACTCGGTCCGCCGCTCCCCGGCGATCTCGGACGTCCGATTTTAGCCAAACAACGTGCGACCGGGATCATGCCGAGCGATACAGGGCAAGATCAACAAGCTCTTCAGGCCAAACAGGCGGGCGTCTTCTTCCGTGTCGAGAACAAGTACCGCGCCAACGCTCAGGCCGACCGCTCATCTCAAACTGTGCAAGAGACGGCCCCCGATGACAAACGTCTGGCACTTGATCCGGACCGCGACCAGAACAACCAGCAACGTAAGCTGGACTTCCTCGGCCAAAACCAGAAGGGCAGTATTTACAACCCACACGCTCTTCAAACTCCCGCGTCGCCCTATCAGGTCATGGCGGGCAGCGTCATCGCCGCAAGCCTGATTACCGGGATCAATTCCGATCTTCCCGGCCTTGTCGTGGCTCAGGTGACGGAAAACATCTATGACACCGTCACGGGCAAGACTTTGCTCATCCCGCAAGGATCGCGGCTGATCGGCGCTTATGACAGCGTCGTCGCCTTCGGCCAGTCCCGCGCCTTGCTCGTTTGGCAACGCATCGTCATGCCGGATGGCTCTTCAGTCCAGATCGACAATCTTCCGGCGACCGATACCGCAGGTTACGCGGGGCTTGAAGACGAGGTCGATTACCACACATGGACGCTGATCAAGGGCATAGCCCTCTCGACAATGCTCGGCGTCGGAACCGAACTGAGCTTCGGATCAAACGAAAGCGACCTTATCCAGGCCATTCGTGAATCCACACAGCAGAACGCCGCGCAGGCCGGACAACGCCTCACGGAAAAGAACCTCAACATCCAGCCGACCATCACCATCCGCCCCGGCTGGCCGGTTCGCATCATCGTCCACAAAGACCTGATCCTCAAACCCTATCGAGGAACCTGAAATGCTGAAGCTTGCAAAACTGCCCGATCCCAAAACGACGAAGATCACTTTCACGGCGAGCGCCAAGCTGAAGGAAGATCTTGATGGTTACTCCGCGCTTTACCGCAATACCTACGGCGAGACGGCCTCCGTGTCCGAGCTTCTCCCGTTCATGCTGGCGTCCTTCCTCGAAAGCGATCACGCGTTCACGAAGGCCAGAAGAGATGGGGCCTTCGACCCCGGCGGAAAACCGACAAGCCGCGCTCGCAACCACAATGCCGGAAGCGCCCTCGCATCGGCAGTTCAGACGACAACTCAAGTAAAAGGAGACAAACCATGAAAATCGGAAACTTCACGCTATCCAGAGACGGCGGTTGGATCGGCTGCATCAATACCCTGACCATCCACGCCAAAGTCCGCCTTGTTCTCAACGACGACAAGACCAGCGACAAGGCCCCGGCCTTCCGCGTCCTTCTCGGAAACGTCCGTATCGGCGACGCCTGGGAAACCCAAACATCGGAACCCGCCCCCAAGTACTACATAAGCGTCCGCATCGACGATCCGTGTCTGGGCGAGCCTCTTTCTGCCGCCCTGTTCCCCTCAAACAGCGGCAACGAGGCAAAACTTGTTTGGAACAGACGAAAGGAAGGCGAAACCCGATAGGAGAATTTCAATGGAGAAACAGCTCTACACTCCATCTTTGTCTGAGGCCGTCCCTTTGCCGCTATCAACCCATGGGGCAGGGGCCTCAGACAGCCCCAGAAAAATCAGGATTCTTCGCTTGCCCGACGTGATGGCTCGTGTCGGCCTGAAACACTCCTCAATATATCAGTATATAAGCGACGGTAATTTTCCAAGGCCGGTGTCGCTCGGTTCGCGAGCCGTTGGATGGATCGAGTGCGAGATTGACTCATGGTTAGCCGAACGGATTCGGATGACGCTTAAGGGCCGGAGGTAGGCACTTTTGCGGAATATTAGATAAACAAGCCTTGCGCGCCACAACTGATGGTTG
>CAZLIG010000239.1:0-2934 GCA_964559415.1 uncultured Rhodospirillaceae bacterium | reverse complement strand
GGGGTTAGGGGAGGGGGAGTTCCGCAGAGCGTAAAGCCCACCTTCTCTCAACCAACCGCAAGCAGCGTCGCGCGTCTTAGCTCACGCCTTAATCACGCGAACGCGCCAAGTCCCCGAGGCCAGCGTCACGCCAGCCCCGGTCAAATTGCTCAACCGAATAACTGCAGTATCCGCAGCGCTGACATAAGCCGCCGCCTGAATTCCTTGCAGATCATAAGGAGCGGATACAACCGCCATATCCCCAAGCGAAGCCCCGGTCACCGATATCGCCGATGAACTCGCCCCCGAAGAATGTGCGATGGTTTCCGGCGCCCAAGTCACCGATGCATCTATCTTAGGCGTATCCAAAAGCTCCCAAGCCGACCCCGTGTAATAAAGCAGCCTGTTGGCGCTCCTGTCCCACACCGTCCAACCCGCAACAGGCATTTTGATGGACCACCCGCCGTAATACCCCGCAATCCTCCCCTCAAAGCCCGTCCAAGCCCCCGTCGGCGATGGCCCAATAATGTACGCCTCACCCGCAGACGGCGACGCCGGAGGTGTGGAGGTGACCGCATCGATCACCGATGTCTTCGCCAAAAAATCGATGTCATTAAGCGCCGCATTATGCGTAACTTCTTTTTGCGCCTGCGACGACGCAATGTAAGAAAGCCCTAAATTCGGAGTGCTCATTTCTCATCTCCCTTAAATATAAGTTGGCAGCAAAAAATCAAACAACGGCAGTCGCGGCATTCCCCCGCCCAAACCGCCCGCTGATCTGCCAAATTCTCACAGTAAAGGTGCCGGGTACGCTCGCTCCCCAGTCCTCCGCCTGTTGCACCTGCGTATAGCTCATCGTTGGAGCCGTTAGATTGCCGAACGTCCGAACGACCCGTTCCCCATCCATCACCTCCAACTCATAAAGCTCCCGATCCTCATCGAGCGGCACATCCACGTAGTCGAGCCACTCGGCATTAACCCGAGCGCGCCTGACCCACGTCACGGTAAGATCGCCCAAAGTCCCCAAGCTCCGCACGGCGCGAATATCCGCCGGAGAAAGCGGGCACAGAGTCTTCATCCCATAGCTAAATTCATAATCCTGCGCCCCAGCCAAGGTCTGCCCCGCGCTCAAAGCTCGGAACAGAAAATGCTTCCCCCTGTCGCCAAGAACAGCGGGCAAAAACGCCACGCCTCCGGCTTTAAGCAGAACAAACCGTTCCCCCAGCACGTGCGTGCCGATGGCTTCTTCCGTCCCCCTTCGCCCACGCAGAATATTGCTTAAAACATAAAGCCCCGGCCCAACAAGCGCCGCCGTCTGAAACTGAATAACCTCATCCCCAAGAACCGCCGCATTCGCCCCATTCGAAAGCTCAAGAAAACCGCAACTCGATAGCGTCCCATGCTGAAGCTGCACCATGACGCTATTCGCATTATCCATATAGAAGGCCGAACCTTCCGCAAGCACGCTCGTCGCCATCCCCGCAGCAGCCGCATTCTTAAAGGTTGCGACAGTTGAATACGAAACCCCGTCGCTCGACCGCAGCAAGGCCGCGCTTTTCCACCCATCAATGCCCGTCACCGCCACATAAACCCCCGGCTGATCATCGCCGGTTTGAAGCAACGGAAGATCAAGCAAATAAAGTGAAGTTGCCAAAACATCGGGTTTCGCCGAAGCGACAGAGCTAGTGTCCACAGACGCCGAACTCGCAAAAGACTGAGAATAAGTTGCAACCCCCTCCAGATGCAAAACCCCATCGGTATACGCAACCTCGGAGAGCCTCAGCAAAGGCCCATTCTCAAGTCGAACAACATCTCCCGGCTCCAACCGAAGCCACTCGCGAGACACAGAAAGCCCGACCCGCTCGCGCTCCGCCCACGCCGTAAAAAGCAGCGTCTCCGCAATCTGCTTAGCCTTCTCAGCCGTACAAATTATCGGCAAAGAAACCTTCTCGACGCTACGCGCCGAACAAGCCAACCTCCGCGCTCTTTGACAATTGATTTCAAAGCTGCGCGATGGATCAATAATCTCAACATCCACTTCAAGCGGCAACTCAAGCTCTTCCATGCGCGTGACTGATCGGGCAGGGGCCATCTCCTTCCCGCTAGCCGTAGCCCTCCAAGCGCTTGACGGTATCGTGGCGCACGCATCACCGCCTCGCAGAACAGCCCTCAACTGCGTCCCGGACTCAATCAAATCAAACGAGGCAAAAGCCTGCAAAGGCTCAATCGCCTTTCTTGCGCTCATCGGTTCCTGCAAAACAAAGCCGCGCACCCGGCTTTCTGCAAGGGCGGAAACGTCAAAATCCTCCTCCGCATACCCGGCCCGCCTCAAAACATCGCTCAGGATACTCGCGATGCTATAAGGAGCCGACCTTTCAAAGACCCCAATCTGCTTAAGCGTATATGTCGATCCCCCCGAAGCCAGAAAAAGCAGTCTCTGGCTATCAAGCATCACCGCGCAAAACGCCTCGTATGAATTGATAAGCCCCGAAACCTCCGCCGCATCGACAGAGAGTGTAAAACCCCCGGTATCAAGCAAGACCTCCGAAAGCAGATAAGCGCTCCCATTAACTCCGCTCTGAACCACAACAAGCCTGTCGCCAAAGAACACCGGAAAATGCGTGGTACCCGTCCCAAAATTCTGCGTGAAAACTTGCGCCTCCCGCGTAACCGTCGCCGCAGTCGCAGATGGTTCAAACGAAAGTGCTCCGAACGCGAGCACCGTCCCCCAGACCAATGTCCATTCATCGTTCCCCGACTTCACAAACCGCGCATGAGGCCCGCTCCCCGATCCAAATGGAACACTCCCATAAACGGTATAGGCGCTTCCAAGAGACAGCCCGTTATCTCGCCAAGCAACTGTCCGCGCCATTAGCGCTTTAGTGCCAGTCGCAAGAGCATAGGCAACAAGCCCATCCGCATAAGGAGTAAACTGAGCGCCATAGCAGAGGCTTG
>CAZLIG010000238.1:0-2951 GCA_964559415.1 uncultured Rhodospirillaceae bacterium | reverse complement strand
CCGCTTCATGTGTATGAATAAGGAGGGACGTGATCGACAGCATTTTTTCTTCGGAAAAACCACACTCTCCCGTCCGCATCATCCCGACCCAGTTGACAATTATGATCTTCGCAACTTCGAGTGCAGCCTTTATTGGCCATGCGCCATGCCCGTCCGCTTGCAACCGCATTTCTTTTTCTTGTTGCGCTACAATGATTAATAGCGCCAGCTTGCCTTCTCTGGAAAGGGCTGCACCTGCCCCAAGAGCATCCAGAACGAAAAGGGGAAAGCGCGCAAAATAATCTAAATCTTCGACGGTCATCAATTCGTGGTCGAAATCATTCTCTGCGGTCTTCCTGATAAAGCCGTTGATCTCCAACAGACTGCGAAGGTATTGGGGAAGGGTTTGGCCGCGCGATACCGCATAACCTTCCAACACCTTTCTTCCAATGGGCGGAATTCCTTCACCGTCATTCGACTCCGCGTGTGTCAGTTTCTCAATTTCAATATTTTTCAATTCTCCGCCTTTGGCCCATCCGACAAGCTTGCGGAAGGACTCTTCTAACTTCCGTTCCTCCTGTTCCTTTTTTACAAGTTCGCTTGTCGTCGGAATTTTTGGCATATCCGCGAAGTTAGGACTCGGTTGGGCGTATAAGGACATGAGGTTCTGCATGGATTTCAGGTAAGCGAGTCGCGACTGGCCTCGCTTCTTCGCCATGCCGGACCATTTCTTTACTTCAGCCTTTGATAATGTCCCCAACTGCTCCCGTTGGACCAAGTCCTCGAACTCCTCTGATAACTTCTTGTAGTCCAGCTTGCTCAGTTCGCCGACTTGCTTCTGTTTGTTACTCATAACGACGCCCTCTGTGTTACGCTCCTTGAAGCATCTTGGCCAACCGAGCCCGGTCGGTCTTGGTCATTTCCTTTAATTGAGCCAACATCTCTGCAACGCGGTCGGTTTTGTGATCTTTTAATGCGGCTAGTGGTTTGCCGCCGATCAGTTCTTCGACTTGCTGCATGGCCTGCCTCGTGTGTTCGCGAGTCGGATTGTAATAATGATCCCTTATGGTTTTCGCCGTCGTGTGACCTGTGCATTTCGCCACAGTCTCAAAAGGGAGCCCCGCATTTAGCGCAACAGTTACGAAGGTTCCCCGCAGATTGTGCCAACCCCACACGGAAGCGGCATGACAACCCCTGTCGCGCTTCTCTCTGGTGTTTTCGATAAGGGTCTTTAGATCTCGTTTTGATTTAACAGACGCGCCTTTTCTAAAAATCAAGTCTGACACGCGCTCAGCCTCCCGCAAGTCTTCAGAAGTTTGCCCGCGCGGCCGTCCCGTCTCGGCTTCGATCTGCCGGTAAGATTGACCGTTCGCATATCGCGTGAGTGTGTCGAGAATGCGGTCGCGCTTTGCACCAATAAAACGTTCCTTCACAGCCTCGCACACCGGGGTGAAGTCAACAGACAGGTCGGCCCGTACGGTTGCTTCAGTGGCATTCTTAAGCGCATTCTTTTGGACGGGCGCAAATGCCCGAGCAAACAAAGCCTTGCCCCGATAGTAAATTCCCATTCGAGTCGGGTTCTTATTCGCCGTCTCTCCCTCATACATGGCGGCAGCCTTCGGCCAAACGTAAGGACTTTTTGTCCGGTCAGCAAGTGCGGTCTCGAAAACTTTCCGCAGCCTGTCAAATATCGGGATCTCGACCTCCGCACCCGTCTTCGAAGTGGCAACTCTCACCCAGCCCGCCCGCAGGTCTACCGATTGCCAGCGTAAACGACACACATCCCCGATACGCATACCCGTACACGCTGCGCAAACGGTCAGCGGATACAAAAATGGATCCCGCCGGGCAGTCTCGAAAAGTGTTCCCAATTGCTCGCCGGTCAGCGGGCGGCGAGCGACCGCGCCGCCGTCAACGGCATTTCCCGCTTTCTTACGGCGGATCGTCTTTCCGAAAGGGTTTTGCACGCCAACAGGTAATAGCCGATTAAAAGCCGCACGGACAAGGGTTGTCATATCTTTTACGGTCTTATGCGTGCGGTTCTTACGCATACCGGCAAGAAAAGCCGAGATGTGCTCCGACTTCACCTCATACAGATACTCACAAGGCACTGCGGTTGCAAAACGTCGGAAAACCGAATCGCACCATTTCAGATAGCTTTCTGTCGGCTTTCCGTCTTCCCTGTCAATCGCACGCCACAAGGCAGGCAAGTCGTTGACTCGCGCGTATTCAACTGCGGAACCGGTTTTCAACTCAATCAGCTTTGCTACCCGGTGAATGTCGACACCCTTGTGCCTTGCGTCATCCTTTTTCTTCGCCAATTCTCTTTCTGCAGTTTGGCGGGACACCTCGAAAGCCTCGTCACCTTCTTTCTTGAGAGAGAACGGGACCGGAGGCGTCCCCTCGATCGCCACCTCAAGGTCCAAGCAAACCCTTTTCCCGTTCAGGTCACGAAACTCTCCGAACCAGGTGGGATATCGTTTCCCGTGTTTGTCTTTGCGTATTGCGAGACCCATACGCACCTCCATTTTCCGATTTTTGTTTCGACGAGTGAAAGTATGACGGGGAAAGACATCGGAATCAAGCGGAAAACAAAAACGCCGACAAAAACACCTGCTCATAAGCGTCGTTATTTTTCGTATGTACCATAAATATTGAGGTTTTTAATAATTTTATCGAATCTGTTAATTGTGTTTACACCCAGGATGTCGGGGGTTCGAGTCCCTCACCGCCCACCAGTCTTCGTTCGCCTCCGGCGAACTACGCCTGGGCGAGCCAATCGGCGAGATCAGCGTATGCGAAGCAGAAGACTGCCGCGGCGTAGTTGCGAAGCAAACGAAGCCGGGCCTGACGAGCGACCATACTTATCACTCGTGCACCCCACGGGAGTTCCCATGTCAAACTTCCACACGGGTTACCTGCTTATCGACGTCGAAACCGGCATGCACCATTATACCGGTTGCACAGAAGAT
>CAZLIG010000237.1:0-2959 GCA_964559415.1 uncultured Rhodospirillaceae bacterium | reverse complement strand
ACGGGCGCAGGCATGATGGATTGCAAAAAGGCGCTTAACGAGTGCAAAGGCGACATGGAAGCCGCCGTCGATTGGCTCCGCAAGAAAGGCCTTTCGGCCGCCGCCAAGAAAGCGGGCCGCGTTGCCGCCGAAGGCTTGGTCGCCGTCGCTTCCGAAGGAACCAAGGCCGCAGTCGTCGAAGTCAACGCCGAAACCGACTTCGTCGCGCTCAATGAGAAGTTCCAAAAATTCGTTCTCGAAATCCCGAAGGTCGCCCTCGGCGTCGGTGACGATGTCGAAAAGATCAAGGCCGCCAAGTTCCCCGGCGGCGCTGGCGCTGTTCAGGACGAACTGACGAACCTCGTCGCCACCATCGGCGAAAACATGACAATCCGCCGCGCAGCCACGCTCTCGGTCGGCAAAGGCATCGTCGCCACCTACGTCCACAACTGCCTGGCTCCCAACCTCGGCAAGATCGGCGTCTTGGTCGCGATCGAATCCGAAGCCGACGCCGCAAAGCTTCAGGAACTCGGCAAGCAAATCGCGATGCACATCGCTGCCGCGCGCCCCGATGCATTGACGATTGCCGATGTGGACTCCAAGGCCCTCGACCGCGAACGCAATGTTCTCGCCGACCAGGCCCGCGCCTCCGGCAAGCCCGAAGCGATCATCGAAAAGATGGTCGAAGGCCGCCTCCGCAAGTACTACGAAGAAGTCGTCTTGCTCGAGCAGGTCTACGTAGTCGACGGCGAAAGCCGCATCTCGCAAGTCATCGAGAAAGCCTCGAAGGACATGGGCAAGCCCGTAAAAGTCACCGGCTTCGTCCGCTTCCAGCTAGGCGAAGGCATCGAAAAAGCCCAATGCGACTTCGCCAACGAAGTCGCCCAAATGGCAAAGTAAGCCCCCAAGAACAAGCCAAATAAAAATCCCGGCAGCAAAAGCTCCGGGATTTTTTTACGCCCCACTCACAAAACTACCTGCGCAACACACCAATAGGCACAGGCACCCTCACCCGCAAAGGAGTCAACTCGCCTTCCGGCTTCGCCCGCTGCGTCAAAGCCTTTGCCACCTGCTCGGCCTCGGCGCGCCCCTCCATCTGGTCGTAGGCCCTGTCGATGGTCGGTTCAGACAATATCCAGTTCGAGATCGGTGCACCTGCGCGTTGTGCCAACTGCTTTTGTCGGACCCTCAGTGAATGAGGCCTATCCTCATCCTTAACCTCGCACACATACAAAATATCATCTGAATTAAACTGGCTAACAATCCCGAACAACGCCACGCCTTCCCTGAAGGAATCGGGACAGACAGGCCTCAAGCACTCGAGCTCAGGGTTAAGGGAAAGATATTTATTGAAGGCGCGATGAACCTTCTTCCGCGCATCCTGTACCACTTGGGCCGGAACGGACCAATCCCAAAAGACATCACCGGCTTCAACCGAACGCTGGTCGAACACGGCATTCACATATGGATAAAGCCTTGCCTCTGCCTCCGCGTACGAGATGCCCCCCGGCACTTTCCACTGCGCAGAAAGCCCCTGTAGACCCGTAGCCCGCTCAAATTCGACAGCAGGTGCTCTATATGCACCGGTTTTCTGAGTATAAGTATAACCCGCCCAGGTAATACAACTGTAATTCCCACCCATAAACAAACCCTTCCACTGCCCACCAAAAGGTTTTTAAAACATCTCAAAAAACACTCACGATTGAAAAACCTTAAGCGGTCAAAACACTTTCAACAAGACCCCATGCCGCACTGGTGAGGGTGCAAATAATTAAATATCCTTTCATCCCCTTTTGCCGTATAGTGCCCCTCGAGTTTGAATTTTAACTCTCGTCTTGTGCTTCGGCGAAAAGCCGAAACGTGTCCTTTAGGATACGAATCTGAGAGAAGCGGCTGAAGCCATTTTTCCTGCGTTTGTCGAAGAGTTTTGCGTAACCGGATGCGCTTTTGCAGCGCCTTCGGAACGCTTTCTTGCTCGCTGTCCTCCGCAAGGTGCGGTTGGCAAATAAACGTTAACGCCTCCGGCAACGGCTGGAGGCCTCGGGCTGCCCTAGGCATGGCCCGAAAAGGAAAATAGATGACAGTCGATTTCAATACCTTCGGATTACCCGCGAAACTCATGAAGGCGCTCGCCCGCATGAACTTCACGACGCCGACGCCCATTCAGGCGGAAGCAATCCCCTTCGCGCTGCAAGGCCGCGACATCCTCGGCTCCGCGCAAACAGGCACCGGCAAAACCGGCGCCTTCGGCATTCCGCTGATCGCCAAGCTGATGGAAAACCCGCAAGCGACGGCGCTTATCCTGACCCCCACGCGCGAACTCGCGGCGCAGGTCATGGCGAATATGCAGCAAATGATCCCCGATCCATCGATCCGCACCGCGCTGCTCATCGGCGGCGAAGCGATGCCGAAGCAGTTCCGCCAGTTGCGCAACAACCCGCGCCTGATTGTCGGCACCCCCGGCCGCATCAACGACCACTTGGCGCGCGGCGGCGTGCATCTGGATAAAACGGGCTTCGTCGTTCTCGACGAAACCGACCGTATGCTCGACATGGGCTTCGGCATTCAGATCGAAAAAATTCTCGCCTTCACGCCAAAGGAAAGGCAAACGATGATGTTCTCGGCAACCTTGCCGCCGGGCATCGTGAAGCTTTCATCCAAATACTTGAGAAACCCCGAGCGCATCAGCGTCGGCTCAACCACCACCGCCGCCCCGAATATCCGGCAGGAGCTGATTCAGGTTTCGGACGCCGAGAAATACCCGGCCCTTCTGGATCAACTAAAAGGAAACGACCGAACGGCCCTCATTTTCGTGAAAACCAAATGGGGCACCGAGAAACTGGCCGACAAACTGTCGCGCCTGAACATCTCGGTCGAGGCCATCCACGGCGACCTCAAGCAAAGACGGCGCGACAGGGTCCTGCAAGACTACCGCGACCGCCGCTTCCAACATCGCAACTACCGTCATGCAGGAAGCATT
>CAZLIG010000236.1:0-3029 GCA_964559415.1 uncultured Rhodospirillaceae bacterium | reverse complement strand
TATCGGGGATTTCGATAGAGCCCAATCCTTTTTTCGCGTCGCGGCCGAAAACACGACCATGCGCGCGGAGTTCGTTCTCCTGACGGAAGTCGCTGCGTCCATTCGCAGGCCCGATTATGCCATTCAGGCTGTCAAAGCGGGAAACCTGAAAAATTTTATCGTTCAGAATGGCGGCTTCCCGGTTCTCGACATGCGCGTTCCGGCCCCTCCGGAACCCGCTTTCACGCACGCCATGATCAGGCAGGAAAGCACCTTCAATCCCAAAGCGACCAGCAGCGCGGGCGCGCGCGGACTCATGCAGCTGATGCCTCGCACGGCCAAAGATATGTGTAAAAAAATCGGCGTCCGTTACAACAAGAGAAAGCTTACGGAACCTTCGTATAACCTCAAGCTCGGCACCGCTTTCGCCGCACGGCAGCTCGCCCGCTTCGACGGGTCGTACATTCTCGCCCTTGCCGCTTACAATGCAGGGCCGAGCCGCGTGCGGGACTGGCTCGGCGAATTCGGCGATCCGCGCGATCCGGCCGTCGATCCGATTGACTGGATCGAAATGATCCCCATTCAGGAAACGCGCAATTATATTCAGAGAATTATCGAAGGCATGCAGGTTTATCGCTCGAAACTTGCCGGCGGACGCTCGCGGCTCCAAATCGCGCGCGATTTAAAGCGATAGTCCGTTCTGTTTCGCCACGGCTGCGCCGGGCTTCCATCCGGCAATGGCTTTTTCGGCCGCCTCGCGGATATTGCTCCGCGTTTCAAGCTGCGCGATCATGTGCATCCGCATAACAAAATCCTCGTCAGCAAGGTCTGGCCGCTTGCGGGCGACCATCGACAGCGCATCCATCAGTTTGATGCGCTTCCATGTTTCCGTTTCCTTATCGAAGGCATCGGACAATGCATGCAGCAGCTCGGTCGTCGCACGGCTCGGATCCAGATAGGCAAGCGTGTGAAAAGCCGCGCCTGTCCAGAAAAACACACTGTCTTCGCTCATCTGAGACGCTTCGTCTTTCGGCTTGCAACGAAACTGATCGAACAACAAACTTTGTGCGAGTTCGTCGAATAACCGGGGCGGAATGATGCTTGGGTCCCTTGTAAAATCGTAGCTCAACGTTCCGATGGCAATGTCTTCGAGAAACTTCCGGTATTTTTCGGGATCCTGTTTCGCATGGCAGTACTCTCTTTCCATATGCTCTTTTGCGAACGGTTCCGGACATATGAGCGCAGCAGTTCGCCTTTGTCGTTGGCCAGGGTGATTTCTCTCTTGGTGCGCACGACAGTGCTGAGAACCCCCTTGGGGGCTTCGTTTGGAATTGCTTGCGAGTCGTCCATGGGCATTCAACTATGGGGTTCGATCCATAACAGGATATCCATATCACTTTTTTCAGAAAGTATTTCGCATGGGTTATGGTTAACCCTTTGGGGATGAATGCCCCTCATTTAAACTCAACCTTCGGAAACTAACTGATTTTTTCGACTTTGTGCGCGTTCGCCTTCTTTGATAGAATGGCGCTTCTTCGAAGGAACCTCTCGTGACGCCAGATTGGCTAGACATTTTGGTTTGCCTTGCGGTTTTATCCGCACTTGGAGTCATGGCCCTTGCCACCGCAGCTCTACGCCGAATACGCGAAACATTCTCGGCTTCGCTCAGCGAAATGGCGGGACATCAAGTCCGCACGGCACAACGTATCGCCGAGTCTATTGCTCAACTTCAAAAACAGCAGGATTCCGCCACACAGCAAATCCGCGCCCTCGCCGACGAAGGCGTGCGCATGCAAAAAGAACTGTCGCTCATGACCCAGCGCCTTGACAGCGCCGGCAACGAACATATCCGCCAACGGCCAACGCTTCATTAGGACCTTTGTGCGTCAGCCTGCAGACGGCCTGCTGTAGTGGGGCCTTCTTCTGGGAAGACGCGCCGTCGAAAAAGGCTCTATCGCAGCCTGTTCGGACGCCGTCTTTTCCATACCGGCAACGCCGTTATGCACCACGCCCCCGACTATGGCTTCAGGAAGCGTTATCAGGGCGCGCTCGGCACGCTCATCGCCTTCGCTCGCAGCCTTTACCCACCATGTAGCGGCCACGCGCAATCTCTTTTGATCGTCGCTGAATTTTTCCACGCCCAGATTCTTCTGATAACAGCACCCAAGGCTGTATTTTGCGGAAACGCTTCCGAGCTCGGCCGCCAGCTTCCACTCTTCAACGGCTTTGATGTACCACTTGATGGCATAAAATTCGCTGCCTCGCTCAAAACGCTCGAAAGCAGACATTTCTTTCTCTGAATAAGCATTCAACGGCATATTATTCTCCGGTATCAAGTCTTTTTGAATTAAAGTTAGTCTATACAAAATTTATACTTTCAGGTAAGCGATCTTTCGCTTTCCTTCAAGAAAACAGCCTGTTTTTGGTTAATTCGGCGTCAGGAACGATGCGAAATGCGGTCGATTTCCTTTTGGACCAGCCGATCGACTGTGGCGGGAAGGTTTTTGTCGAGCCATTCCTTCAGCAAGGGACGCATGAGCTCGATGACCATATCTTCCAGCGTACGGTTGCCGTTTCCGAGGAAAGTGGCCCCCCCCATGCCCGCCGAAAGACGGTCTATTTCAACCGTATTTGCAAGCGATGAGAATGTCGACGCCGCCGTATCGGCAACCGGTTCCGACACCAAGGGCTCCGAGGGAGCAATCGGTTCGGGAGGGGCGACGGGTTCAGGAGGAGCGATGGGTTCCGGTGCGGGTGGAGGTTCAGGCGGAGCAACCGGCTCCTCTGGAGCTTTAACATCAACCACAGACCCATCCTCTTGAATTTCTTGTGTTAACTCAACAACCTCCTCAGGCTGAGGTTCAGGCTCGGGCTCCGGCGCGGCCTCGACGGGGGGCGCGTCGTCGGAAATAATCTTACGGATCGAGGCGAGAATTTCCTCCATCGATGGATCGGCGGGGTTAGCCGTATCGTCAGCCATTGGTTTCTCTCAGAACTGGGGAATCAACGAGAATCGGGAATGATGCAACAGCGGAGTTTATCGGTTTTTA
>CAZLIG010000235.1:0-3037 GCA_964559415.1 uncultured Rhodospirillaceae bacterium | reverse complement strand
TCTCCCCAATGCCGTCCAAGCATAAGCACACCACCGATCCCAATACCCCCCTCGTCATCCCCCCGAAGGCGGGGTCCCCATTTCCTTTTTCTCTCCCCAATGCACCCGAGCATAAGCACATCACCGATCCCAATACCCCCCTCGTCATCCCCGCGAAGGCGGGGATCCCATTTCCTTCTCTCCCCGATGCAGCCCGAGCACAATAAACCGCAGTTCATTCCCCCACCCACAGCTCATAAAAGCCCCTCCAAACATGAACCGCAGTTTATATTTTGCTCAAAAAATTGATCTACAGCTCAAATTATCCAAAAACTTGCCCCTCTTTTTTCAAAGCCGCTTTCCGATAACTATAGCTAAGGTCGATGCCGCTTCGTTACATCTAGAGGTGAGCGCCGCCCTGAGGCCGAACCCGCACAGTCGGCTCGTGCAAGATTTTCATCCCATAAGCACGTTCAACCTTGCCAACAAGCCGCACGAAATAATCTTCAAATTGGCGGTTTTTCTTTAACGGCCCAGCCTTAAGCTCATCTCTCGCATGGGATAGAGCGCCCCACGGATCAGCCATCCCAAGATACCCCTCGCAGAGCATAATATGAGCAGGCGCACTCTTCCGAAGCTGCGGATTGAGCAGTATTCCCTCTTCCAAATCGCGCACAGCTTCTTCAAACCGCCCCATATCATTCAAAATCATCGCGCGCGTAACAGGCGCCATCGCATGTTTGTGAAGAGGCATATTCTTTTCCATCATCAGATCAATATGGCGCAATGCCTTGTCCGATTCTCCTGCTGCGGAGAGAAAGGTAACATACATCTCGTGAACGTTCGGCTTGTCGTAAAACAAACCATTTTTTTGTATGAAGCCCTCAAGGTGGTTCGCAGCCTCCTTGTTATACCCGTCAACGGCCAAAGCCTGAGCATAGCCCATCTGGATTGAAGCTTTCTTGCAAAACGGGCTTTTCGTTTTGGTTAGCGGAAAAAGAATCTCTCTCGCCTTGCCCGCCTCTCCAGCCTTCATTAGAGCAACCGCACGATTTACGGGATCGCCGTTTCTTACATCGTTAGGATTCGACATTACACAACCTCCTAATCACCTAAAAAATAACTCTTGTTACCAATTCGGCTTCGAAAAACCAGCCTTCGGATTACCTATCGCCTGCAATCTATCACGGCTCTTTTGATGCAAAAAGACTACTATTACTTTCACTTGTAAACTCTGTAACGAAATGCAAGCACCCAACATAAAAATGGCCCCGGTTTATAACCGGAGCCACCTTGATCTAAAAAACCGCAACTCACGCGTTACCCGCGCCCCCGATAAGGAGACACGCCTGTATCCGGCACCGAAACCCCCTTAGGCAGTTTTCCCTCTTGGAAAAACACGTCGATAGGCATCCCTCCGCGCGGATACCAGTAGCCCGAAACACGAAGCCACTTCGGTGCGAGAGCTTTGATCAGCTCAACGCCAACGCCCACCGTGCAATCTTCATGGAAAACCCCTGTATTCCGAAAAGACTGAAAATAGAGCTTCAAAGACTTGCTCTCGACCAGCCACTTGCCCGGCACATAATCGATCACGATATGCGCAAAATCGGGCTGCCCCGTCACAGGGCACAGGCAGGTAAACTCGCTGCAAGTGAACCGAACGACATAATCATGCCCCGGATACGGATTGGGCACCTTCTCAATAAGAGCCTTCTCCGGCGACGCCGGAATCGGCGTCGCGTGTCCAAGCTGTTTTAACTTAATGTTCTTCTTGTCAAGCATCTGTGCCCCCCGCGAAAGCTAGGGTGTGTAGCCCTATCTCATGTGATAGGCAACACCTACGCGCAAAACCGTATCCGTGGTAAAGCTCGAGGGCTCGTAGAACCCTGTAACCACGTCGCTCTTCCCATACCGGAAATAGTCGAAATCCAGCGCGGTAAAGACTTCCCACCTCTTGGAAACATTAACCCCCACCTTCGCCCCGGCCTTAAATATGGGAGAAGGCCCAAGGTCGAACTCGCGGGCCAACCCGCTCATCTGCCCCATAAACTGCGCGCCCGCAGCCCCATAAGTGGTCAAAACGACGCGCTTGCTGGGCGAATACTGAAACATGACGCCAACCAGCGTCTCCATATTTTGGTACTTCTCCACATAGCTATCGAGATCGCGCGACCAATAGCGGAAGCCCAAGTCGAAATAAGGCGTCAGCATGACGCTTTTGCTTAACGCAAACCCTTTGCCGATCTTTGCGTCGGTCTCAAGGATCATCGTATGGGTCGTCGCCTGAATAGGCGTCCCGGTATACATATCAGCGCCGTTATAGTCCTCGTCGCCGATAATCATCCGGCCATCGAGCGAATACCACATATGGCTGGTCGGGCTCATATACGAGACCCCCAACCCAACCGCCGGCATCCAGCCGTGCTCGCTATCTGGAGGATCGACCTTTTCCTTATAATTGAGGAAGCCAAGCCCCAGAGAACCCGTGTAGGCGCTGTTTGAATCGACAATTGTGCCGATATCGGCCTTCGCAAAGGACGGAGAGAGCGCCATCACGCTCAACAATCCGGCACCAACACATCGCAGAGAAACGCTTTTCATGTACTTCCCCTTTGCAAAGAACGGCTAAGACGCGAAATATTGCGCTAAGGAAAAGGGATTTGCAAGAATTATAGAACGTTATTAAGACGTTGAAGCCAATTTATCGCAAGCCCGCAACTGCGCCCCGCCAGCCGCACCTCTCCGCTTCCACAGACTGTACGCTTGTCAGAGCGAGGCCTTCGTGGAACGTCCTCGTCAACCCGATCCCATGATCGCTGATATGACATAGCTAGGGCAAATCTCGGCAAGACTCAGCCCAAAGTCTGCCCTTCATCTGGTGCACGCGCGCCACACGCAAAAAAAACTGAGCGATATTAAAAATTTTTATTGATTGTTGAGTCGTTTTGACT
Source organism: uncultured Rhodospirillaceae bacterium (assembly GCA_964559415.1). GTDB lineage: Bacteria > Pseudomonadota > Alphaproteobacteria > UBA9219 > UBA9219 > CAIXLI01. Next base: position 104 of record CAZLIG010000235.1, on the reverse strand, counting down.
ACAAAATCTTTCTTACGGAAGCGCACGTACCACTGGCCCAAGGACGGATCGGCATACCACCTTTTTCGTTCCCCACTGGTTTATGTAACGACGCTTTGCCGCCC
>CAZLIG010000234.1:0-3052 GCA_964559415.1 uncultured Rhodospirillaceae bacterium | reverse complement strand
AATTTTTATCAAGTCGTTGTAAAGCGCTATATGGTATGCGTCATTTCTGCAAAGCGGAGCCTGTGGATTAGTTTCAGTTGTTAACTTTAACGGATTAATGTATATTAAAATTGTTGATTCTCTCCGGGGTTTCCATGGTTGGATCGTATGGAGTTTTGTGCTAACAATGCCTTTTTTAGGCAGGATCAAATGCGAAACGGCGTGCATTCCTAGTTCGGGGAGCCGGTTCTTTTCAGCAAGATATGAGGGTAAGATGATTTTTTACAAAGAAGAACGCTCGGCTATGTTTATCGACGGGGCAAATCTTTATGCCGCTGCTCGGGGACTGGGCTTCGACATAGATTACAAACGTTTGCTCGAAGTCTTTGCGGGCCGTGGGCGTCTTGTCAGAGCTTTCTACTATACGGCTCTTATTGAAAATGAAGAGTACTCTCCTATTCGCCCGTTGGTCGACTGGCTCGACTATAACGGGTATTCGATGGTCACCAAGCCGACCAAGGAATTTACCGACGCTTTCGGACGCCGGAAGATAAAAGGCAACATGGATATTGAGCTTGCGCTCGATGTTATGGAGATGGCCGATCATGTTGAGCACATCATTATCTTCTCGGGCGACGGGGATTTTCGCCGTTTGGTCGAGGCTGTGCAGCGCAAAGGCGTTCGTGTGAGCGTCGTAAGCACTATGCGCTCTTCTCCACCTATGGTTGCGGACGAGTTGCGCCGTCAGGCTGACAATTTCATCGAACTGCAGGATCTTATGCCGCACATCGCGCGCGCCAGAACCGAGGCTCCTCAGCAGCAGGGGCAGCCCGCTGTTGCTCAGCAGCAGCCGTCGATTAAGGACGTTGCTCAGAGCTTGCAGGAGGCTCAGGATCAGATTCAGGACGTCGCATAAGCGCTGTTCTTTTACTCGATGTAAAAAGAATACATGATGTAAAAAGGGTCGGTGTTACACCGGCCCTTTTTTTGTGGTTTTTTGTCTTCATGTAAAATGCGATACATGGGGTTATAGTTTGAAAGTAATTCCGATTAACGGGTAATCTTTTTGGTGCGGGAACAACTCAGGGGGGGCGGAGTATGAGCGGGGCAGAAATTTGCGCTTCTGCGAAGGACGATGAGCAGGTTACCAGTCATCCTTTCGTTGTTTTGGGGGCGGCTGGGGCTGTTTGCGTTGGGGATGATGGCGAGGCGCTTCAGGCTGCGAGGAGACGGATTGAGAGGATTGTTCGGGCGGCGAGGAATGCCTTGAGACCTTTCGCACCACGGTAGTTTTTGACACGTCTGATGGCATAAGGTAATTGGTATTACACGCGTTAGTATTTTGTTCTGCTTTGCGACAGCAATTAGGCGATTTTGAGGATTTATATGCACAAGCCAAAAGTAATGAGTGAAGAGGTTCGTAAGCGCAGCGAATTATTTATCGAGCAGTTTGTGATGGCTGTTACTGATAGGGCTACACTTAAGCAGTTCGACACTGTGCTTGCGCAGGCGGACGTTCTGGCGGACGGTCTTGCAAAGAAGTGCTTTATTGACGCTTCCATATTTTGGAAAGAGGTGGCCTACCAATTTGAAACGCATTTGCAGGGCGGGAAAGAACACCGGTTCACCAAGCGGGCCGTGGAACGGGTGAAGAAGTATGAGGATTTTGCGACGGGGGATATCCTGAAGAAGAACTTTCCGTATGCGGAGAGAGAGGATAGGGAAGATAGAGAAAATAGAGAAAAGAGGGAAGCTTATGAAGCGTGCCTGAAAGAGTATGCAACATCGCTCGAGAGCCGTTTGTTATTTTCTGGCTGCTTTCCAGAAACCCAGACTTGGGTGAAGCCGAAGTGGATGCAAGCGCACGATAAAATTGTGGAGTGCTCCGGCGATGGAAGTCACTTCATGGAGCATATCGTTGAGGATGTCTGCAAAGCAGCACTCAAACAGAACAGGTGGGATGTTATTGAGCTGTGCGCAGCGCAACTTGTTAAGAATGCTGATGCCGTTATCCAGAACGGCAAGTATCCCGATCTGAGCTTGCCGGCTTCAGCATGGCAACTATGGGATTGCGCGTTTAACTACTGCGCGGTTGGAAGCAATGGAAAAGCAAACGCGATTGGAGCGTGGGAACGGACGGTAATCGTGCTGGCGAACCATGACCTGAAGATGGCTGAGCGTGAGATTGAATGGGTTTGGTGTCAGAGCAATGGTTGCGCTGGTGCCGTCGACTCTGAGATGCAAAAGATGGTTGAGGAGACGCAAGCCGAATTGGAGCCGGATCATCCGTCGAGCAGGGGCTTTAAGGCGGTGTTTGGGGAAAGATTTCGGGCGAAAGCTGGGCTGGGATAAGCGGGGAGTAAAAAAGCCGGTGAAGTTTTTCACCGACTTTTTGCTTTTGGAGATCAATATGTGTTTTGGGGGGCGCTGCAGGGCCGTGGGGATCGAGAGTTCGTATTTGGCCGTGGAGGTTCGGCGGGGGCCGCGCTTGCGAGGAAGGTGATCAGAGGATGTTTACTTTTTGCAGTGATTCTTTTTTGAGCTATTTCTAATTGGGCGATGCGGGCTTTTTCTCCAGAAGTTCCTTCTGTTCCACATATGCCGATCAATGGATGGAGCGAATTTTCCCTCTCTTCTGTCTGAGGGGCGGGAGAGGACCTAAGGGTCTCCAAAAAGCGCGCTTTCTCTGCGCGTGCGGTTTCTTCGAGGTCAGGGGCGTTGGTCGGTGTGGTCATTGTTCGTTCCTTCAATAGATGAATATCGCAATGGGCCTGCTGGGCATGAGTATAACAGCTCGAGAACAGATGTAATGGGAGGGAATTAGTTTCACTGGTATCGAGGGGATGACGAGGGTGGATGTTTGGTTAAATTTGATGCGGGGGGGATTGCGGTAAGACCACCTCACCCTCCCATCGCTTTGCGATGGGGCCCTCCCTCACTTCGTGGTGGAGAGGGTTTTGGAAGGCTTATCTCGCATGACGTTGCGATGGATTTCCGCTTTTGTGGGGATGATTAGAGGGATTGGTTTTGGTGGCGATGCGTTCGACGGATTCTTTTACCTCTTCGTAGACGG
>CAZLIG010000233.1:2227-3069 GCA_964559415.1 uncultured Rhodospirillaceae bacterium | reverse complement strand
GTCATTCAAAGCGATAGGATGTGATTTTTGGATAGCATCTGGCGGACTCCAAGGATGATTATACCATGGCCAACCATTATTCTCATTCTTCAAGTCGAAAGGGAACAGACGGGCGATTGTTTCCTGAGGGGTCTCCACCGATATGCTTGATGGGACGGGAACGGCCCCTGTATTTTCCTGTCCGCCGCCAGGAAGCCAGTCAACTGATAGTGGGCCTGCAACAACCATGGATAAGTTCCCGTTTGTGTATTCACAGTATCCAATATGCGCTGTAACGTTTTGAATGAACTCGCATTCAATTTGCGTTATTGCATCCGGATATTGCTGTGGAGCATTGAGCGTGACTTTTGCATTCGCATTAATCGCGACGTCTCCCGGGACCGAATGACTTGCCGATTTGACTTGCCGATGCCGCGTTGGCGGCAATGAATCGCCGTTGTAAGTGAAAAGAGATAGATCGTAGCCGGGTGTAGCTTCTGTCACCCATTCACCGGCGGGATCGTCGCCCAATTCCTTCGTGACCGAGCTTTGCATGAGGGCGGCGACGGCGGCGCCATCATCTTCCGTCCGAAAAGCGCCTTCGCTGATGCTCGTCTCCGACACCACAACCTGGACAACCACGATCTCGAGAGGATTCACATTCACGCCGTTTCCCGTAAATTGCAAGCTGACAACCTGAGGGACGTTGTCAAATTGCACGATCACTTCATACACCGTCATTTCGCCGTCAATGAAGCTCGGTCGTGTGATAACTCTGGCCATATTCGGTGGATTTCCGCTACAAGACCAATCCGCTATCACCGGATCGGCAAACGTAATACGGTATATGTACTCGCTTTGTC
>CAZLIG010000233.1:1734-2217 GCA_964559415.1 uncultured Rhodospirillaceae bacterium | reverse complement strand
GGCCTGTAATAATTTCTGGCATCATCGCTTCATTCATCGCGGCTGCGTTTTCCGCGACAAAAACGTTGTCTGGCGTTGGAGAATCAATGGTGGTGAGCGACAAACCGTCACCGTCGGTCGGATTGTGCCAACAGAGGATTGACAAACCCAACAAGGCAATCAACCCTAACAGCATCGCTTTCTTGATCGACATACATATCACGGAACCTCCTTTTGCTCATTTGGCAGTATAATGTTCTTTTCATCGGTTCGACATTTCACGCGATTCAGACACCAATCGGGCATTAAGCTCGGGCGATAGACCCGCTACGCTGCGATCGATCCGCAAAGACTTCTCGATATCCCGCGACGTGCGGATCCCCAATGCATGCTGCAATTCTTCGGACTTCTGACTCGCCGCCAAGCGCCATGCGGCCGTGGCGACGACCAATCGGGCCGCAACCGGCGCGTTCTCATCGGCCGCATGGGGCAGCGTGGCTCGGG
>CAZLIG010000233.1:0-1724 GCA_964559415.1 uncultured Rhodospirillaceae bacterium | reverse complement strand
CATTGGCAAACCGCTCCAAGGTGGCGTAGGTCGCGGGGTTCTTTGCAGCCAAGGCGTCGAGCAGCGTCAGAACATCGGCCGACAGACGCACGGATTTGGGTAGATCGTCTAATAGCGGCGCATACGGACGTTGGGGGTAATAGATTGAGGGAAAAGGATCGAGTTCATCCAAGAATACGCCGTTGAGCGTGGTGTTCACCGAATAATTTCGGTCAAGTCGGATCGTGAGCGCCATCGGTCCCCGAACGAGCAAGCGGTTGTAGACGCCGCCAAAGTAGCGAACAGCGCGGGCGCGTGCCAACTCGGGCGAGGCGTCGAAATCCCGGATGTTCCGCAAAGAAGCGCTCGTCGACCCACGGGCTGAAAGAACGAAATCCCGCTGGTTGCCCTTGTCCCAGGAGCGTCCAAGATCCATTACGTTGTACAGCGACAGGATGTACGCGCCGGTCGGAATTTGGATGCTCACAAACAGACTTGGACCTTCCTGGATCATGGGCAACACTTCGCCATGGTCATCCCAAGAGCTGAAGCGGCGGTCCACGTTCCATGTCGTTAGGCCCTTATCAACCCGCGACTGGAGGTACGGGCCGGTTAGTTCCAGGGCATGCTCATCCGCGGTATGGTTTTCGGAAATCCAGTAGCGCAGCGAATCACCCTTCTCGGCACCCGGCCCCTGTATGACTGCATATTGTACATTGGCCGCCCCGGGGCCCCAGTAGAGGTCGTAGGGCGCAATTGCCGCGGCGTGAACCATCCAAAATCGACCGACCCTCCCCAACCAGGCGCCTTGAGTAGACCAGTCCGGCGTTAGAACCGCCAGAACCGGAGGTTTTGTGGGAGAGGTGTCGATCAACCGTTGGATCTGATCGGCAAGCTGTTTGATCTCATCTTCTGGTGCGGCCGTCGCCCCTTTGGGCAAGGCGGCAGTTTTCAAACGGGGTTCATTTGAAATCCGAAAATCTTTTACATAGGGCGCCTTCAGTTGGCCGTTTCCATAAAAACCGAAAACCGTGCCCGAAGAATTGGAAAGCGAAAGCACACGGTTCACAAATGCCTTAGGGGATTCCATTTTCAGGATTTTCCCATCACGAAGATTCACAAGACTGGCGCCTTGGGTTCGATAGCCAATCCAGAGCTTGCTCTCATCCTCGGCCAGCGAGGCGATGTAATCCTCGGAAAGCCACGCACTCAATGGCAAAGTCGAAACAGGAGTATTGGCATTATCCCATGGAACCTGAGCCACAGATGGCGAAACGGGTTCTGATTCTGTTTCCCAGGGAATGCGGGCTTTTGGCATGCCGGTTGTTTCATTCCATCCGACTGGCGGGCTGGCAATCAAGCCTTTAACCTTTGCCGACCAGTCTTTGCCTCGAGCATATTGCCAGGATTTCCCATGATCATTTGACCAAGCCAGACCTGTTGTGGTCGCCGCATAAACCATTCCATCTTGAGTCACAAGGATATCGTTGATCAGATTGGTCGGCAGACCTTCGCCAGCAGGATCCAAAGGAAGCTTGTCCGGCCCCCGAACCGTTCGCCATGCCTTGTAATCCTCCTTGGCGTCGGCCATGGCGATCCCGTCGCATTGCGTTCCCACATAGATATTGGCGTCTTTATCGAAAGCGATGGCATTGGCCTGATCGCTGGGAAGACCCTCGGCCCGCGTGTAGTACGTCCAGGTCTCTTTCTTCTCGCTATAACGGGCCAAACCCGCGTTGGTCGCC
>CAZLIG010000232.1:0-3111 GCA_964559415.1 uncultured Rhodospirillaceae bacterium | reverse complement strand
AGTAGGTGCCGCGCATGTGGTAATTGACGAGGTCGTTGCCGCCGTCCGCGCCCACTAGGAACAGCGGCGGCGCTTCGCCCTGCTCTACGGTGCGCGGAAGCTGGATATAGACCTTTCGCCCGTCGTCAAAGGCGCGCAACGGTCGCCACGATGGGCTGTCGCCGGAAACTTCATAATGGAAGTGCAAATTTTCGAGCGACACGTTGGAAGCAATCGGCTGGCCCAATTCTGCTTCCGCATTTTGGCGGCGCAGAAGCGTGAGTTGATCTTTTGGATACGCCCAGGAGATGGCGGCCATGGATGTTTTGGGCGTGCTTTCCATCTGAAGGTGATAGGAACGCCGGTCGGTCGTGATGACGAGGTTGGTTTTAAGATTTGGGGCGAAGGGTTTGACCAGAATATGAACCTGCTGCCCCTCTCCTGAACCGCTTAGCGTATCGCCCACGATCCAGCGCACGGTATCGCCTGCCGAGACCGAGGTCAGCTTCTCGCCCGGCTGCAACGTAATGTCGGTCACCCGCTCCGGCGCTGCGTAAAGCTGATAAAGAGCGCCTTCGGTGAACGGATACACCTGAATGGAATTGATATAGCCGTACTGGGTGGGCTCTTTGGTCGCGGCTTTATTGGCTTCCTCCACCCGCACGGTCGGCGGACGCTTCTCTTCAGCGTCCTTCGATGGAAGTGGCTGAAGCTGGCCCGGTAGCGGCAACGGCTTCGGCACTTCGACAATTTGAACGGGCTTTGCCGGTTCCGGCTCGAACGATGCTGCCATAAGGTCGGAAGAGGCCGGGGGTTTATTGGCGCAGGCAGCGAGCGTAAGCGTTGACAGAGAGATAAGGAACAGATGGTTTCTCATTGAAGGCCCTCCTTGGGTTGTTGGGGATTTGTGGCATCGAGTTCGCGCGACCAATCGACGGCTTTAACGAACAGGCCGAGCGGGTTCTTGCGGAGTTGCTCCGCTGTGCGCGGCGACTGGACGATGACAGTCAGGATCGCGGTCCAGCGCTCGGATCGGACAAGGCTTCCACGTTCGAAGGTCTGTTCGACCCATTTGACCTGAAAGGACCTATCCGAGGCGCGCACGACGCTTGTGACCTGAATGGAAACGCTACGCTCGCCCAATTCGGCAAAGGGATCGTTCTTCCTGGCGTAATCGTTGAGAAACAGTGCGGCGCGGTCCGTGGCGAAGTCGTAAGCGGAAAGCCAGTTCTGCCGGACAAGAACCGGATCGGTTGAAACCGAACGGACATTGGCAACGAACCGGGCAAGGTGCCAGGCGATCTGAGCATCAGTCGGTTGATAATCCTGAATCGCGGACGCTACGGCCTGCGCTTCGCCGAACTTGTCAACCTCGATCACGTAAGGAACGACGCGGCTTTGCATGGACTGCCAGACAAGTGTGCCCGACAATCCCACGGCCAGGGAAAAACAGCCGAAGGCCATAAGCCGCCAGTTTTTAGCCTGAACGCGGGTAGCGCCGATGCGTTCGTCCCAGAGTTGCTCGGCTTTCTGATAGGGCGTGACAGGTTCGGGCGTTTGCCCGTAGCGTTGGCTCGGTCTGCGAAAAAGCATGGTTTAATCCTTTTGGTGAAGTGAAGGGTGCTCTGCTTGGGCAGGCCGGTCTCCGTCTCTGACGGCCTGATGAACGGCATGTCCCGCTGTCCGCACCGTTTGACCGGCGTGCGAAGGGGAGGAAGCTTGGATCGGTGTGGAGCGTGCGGAAGATGACGCCATCGAGGCTGTCGGCGTTCCGCCTGTGGCTTTCCACGCCATTTTCCGGCCTGCGGCTGCACTTTCTTTGAAAGACGATGTGGCGCGATCTTTTAAACCCCGTGCTGCACCTGCGGCGGCACGGGCGACACCGCCGAGACCTGAGGCAACGCCTGCAACTCCTGTTTTTCCGGATGTTGCCTGGGCGAGTTGATAGGATGTCGATGCAGCAGATTTTAGACTCGTTGCAGCGCGGATCGCAGAAAGAGAGCCGCTTGCCGCCATCCGCGAAGCGCCCAAACCTCCGGCACCGGCAAGGGCAACGGAGCCAACGGCGGCAGCCGTCGTTCCCAGTGCCGCCCCCGCCCCCAGCTGAGGAGCCCCGGAAACAAGACCCGCTGCAATGGCGGGGCCGAAGATGCCGAGGCCGAGGAGAGCGAGAGATCCAAGGACCTGAGACATGGCGGCGGCAAGGGTCGCATCCTGTCCCTGAAGATTATTTGCAAAGGTTTGGAACAGTGTCGATCCGATGCCGACGATAACGGCAAGCACCATCATCTTGATGCCGGACGAAACGACGTTGCCTAACACCTTTTCAGCCAGAAATGCCGTTTTGTTCCAAAAGGCAAAGGGGACAAGGACAAAGCCCGCCAGCGTCGTGAGCTTGAACTCCAGGACCGAGATGAAGAGCTGGATGGAAAGGATGAAGAAGGCAAGGATGACGATAAGCCAGGCAATGAGCAGGACAAAAACCGTTAACGCATTGGAGAAGATCTCCGGGAAGCCGACGAGACGGCTCACCTCCTCAAGGAGAGGATGGGCGGACTGAAAGCCCGTGGCGGCGATGGCTCCGGGCCTCAGAAGATCGGTTGCAGCTAACCCGCTGCCTGAGGCTTTGAGTCCAAGCTCGGAAAAAGAGTGATAAATAATGTCGGCGAGATTTTTGAAGTTGTTCAGAATGAAAGCGAACGCGCCAACATAAAGAACCTTCCGGATAAGCTTCGCGAGTACCTCTTCTCCGCCCCCAAAGGCCCAGAAGAGACCGGCCAGCGTCACATCGATCCCGATCAGGGTCGTGGAAAGAAAGGCCACGTCGCCAGACAGAAGCCCGAAGCCGCTGTCGATATACTGGCTGAATGTGTCCATCAGGGTATCGATGATGCCGAGATCGCTCATGTTTGACCTCAATAGGCCGTGCCGGAGCCGAGGAACTGCTCGGTTGTTGCGCGAGCCGCCTCCTCGGCCTGGGCTTTACGGGCGGCGTCTTCGGACTGGGCGCGGTACTGCGCGGCCAGCATGGTCTGGATCTGCATCTGCTGTTTGGCGGACAAGGCGATGAGCTGATTGGTTGCCTGTTGGGCCTGCAACGCGCCTTCGGCGCTTTGGCTCTGGGAAACAAGC
>CAZLIG010000231.1:0-3116 GCA_964559415.1 uncultured Rhodospirillaceae bacterium | reverse complement strand
AAGTTCTTCATATGACGCCCTTTGCAGATGTAAAGGACCGCTTGGCCAATCTGGAAGGCCCTGCCGTCGATGAGGCTCTATGGAACGCTGGGCGTTCGAACATCTCCATTCTTTCCGATATGCGCACATGGGCATCCGTAGCTTACGGGGATATTAAGCCTGTAGTATCCGACCCTGAATTCTTGAGGATCGCGGCAGAGCTTTTGCCCCAAGCTTCTTGGTCCGATGACACATGGCATGCGTGGACGGATGCCTTAAAAGCAAAGACGCAACGCAAAGGAAAGGCGCTTTTCATGCCATTACGTCTTGCTTTGACATCTTATGAGCATGGACCGGAGATGAAATATTTGCTTCCCTTGATCGGCGAAGTCAAAGCTCGCAAGAGGCTCTTATCAACCCCATAATCCCTCCGTAGGCGGGGATCCCATTTTTGAATCATTTTATACAAGTCCCGCTATAGTACACCCACTTGTATTCCTATATTGAAAATACTGGATATTCCGCAAGCAATGCGCTACATCTAGTGCACAACCTATGCGGGAGGTCCTTCGTGTCAACTATCGCTTCCAGATTTGCTCACGCGTGTATCCTTGTTGTCGATGATGGCGTTTTTGATCGTCGCCTAATAACATTTGCATTAAGAAAAGCAGGGTTTTCACGCATATATACAGCCGATGACGGTGCCGACGCGCTCCAGAAAACCTATGACCTTCATCCCGATATCGTTCTTCTAGACCTCAATATGCCGAATCTTGATGGATTTGGGTATTGCGAGATGGTTCGTAGCGACAAGTCGTTGCCGCGCATGCCCATAATTGTTCAAACCGCCTTAAACAACCGCCAGTCATGGTTGCATGCGCTTTCTTGCGGAGCGGACGACTTTCTAACAAAGCCACTGGATATGGTTGAGCTCACCTTGCGCATGTGTGTCCATGTTGAACGATACTTTATGCTACGCGATCTGGAAGATATGTGCGGCTATCTTCAGATGGAGCTCGAAAACGCGAAAGGGATCCGTGAAAAAAACGTTTCCGATGGCTTTTCCGAGCCAAGTTCAAATCTTCTTGAGCGCCATTATGAAGTTTTGGAACAAATCGTCTGCGTTTCCGCCTCTTCCTAGAATGCATCTTTCGGTATGCATTTCAGATAAAAGTCTTCACTAATAGTAGAGACATGGTATGGTTAACACAAGCTGAGTCGTTCAAAATACAAAATCCTTCCTTTAACGAACGGCTTTCGAAAAACTAACGCAATTATGGGAAAATCGCCATGTTCAGCAACCTGAAAATCAGTAATCGGTTGGCAATCATCGTCGGTGCGATGCTCTTAGGCATGATCGTCATTGCCACAGAGGGGCTTATGAACCTCAAAGACAATATGATGCGAGACAGGGAGGCCCAGACGAAGGTTACCGTTGAAACGGCGCTCAGCATTGCCGAAGCTTATCATATGCGCGCCCAAAAAGGCGAGTTTACGGAAGATGAGGCAAAGAAAATGGCTGTTCGTGCGATTGGCGCGATGCGTTACGATGGCCAAAATTACGTCTTCGTCGTCGACTATGCGGGCGTTTTTGTCGCGCATCCTAAGCTGGCTGGCGAAAACCATATCAACGATGTCGATCCCAATGGGACGCCTTACATTCGTCGCTTTATTGAAGCGGCGCAAAAAGGTGGTGGTAACGTCGACTATTATTGGAAACGCGATGCTGATAAGGCTGCTGCGCCGAAACTCAGCTATGTTGAACCTTATAGCGCCTGGGGGTGGGCTGTCGGCACTGGTATTTATGTCGATGACGTTGAGGAAGAGTTTATGCGCAACGTCAAACTTATCGGGGGCATTGGCTTCGTAATCTTCCTTGTTGCGGGCGGAGGCGCTTTCCTGATCGGTCGTGGCATCGTCGGTCCTCTGAGCGATATTACATCGAAGATGGACCGCTTGGCAGAAGGCGATAAGTCCATTGAAGTGTTGTACACTAAAAACAAAGACGAAATCGGTGAGCTGGCTCGTGCGCTTGAGACGTTCAAAGCAAACGCCATCAAAATGGAGCAGATGGAAGCCGAGGAAAAACGCCAAAAAGAACGCGCTGCAGAAGAACGCAAAGCGTTGATGAACAAAATGGCCGACGATTTCGACTCGAACGTCAAAGGCGTTGTGAACACCGTTTCTGCCGCTGCGACGGAAATGCAAAGCAGCGCGCAGTCAATGTCTGCCATTGCCGAGCAGACGAGCCACCAGTCTTCCGCCGTCGCTGCGGCGGCTGAACAAGCCTCGTCGAATGTGCAAACCGTTGCCTCTGCTGCGGAAGAGCTGAACTCTTCCATCAGCGAGATCACGCGTCAAATTGGCGACTCGGTCAAAGTAGCTGGCGAGTGCATGAACGAAGCCGAAGCGACAGGTCAGGTTATGCAGTCGCTCAGCAAGTCAGCTGAAGATGTTGGCAACGTTGTCAAGTTGATCGAGGGCATCGCAAGCCAAGTCAATCTCTTGGCCCTGAACGCGACGATTGAGGCCGCGCGCGCAGGCGAAGCAGGACGCGGGTTTGCCGTTGTCGCAAACGAGGTCAAGGGGCTTGCGAACCAAGTGGCTTTGGCGGCGAAGGATATTACCGATCAAATCGGCGGTATCCAAAACCAGACAACCCAAGCTGTTTCGACGATTGAAAGCATCACGACAACGATCCGCAAGATCAACGATATATCTACTGCGATTGCTGCGGCTGTTGAAGAGCAGGGGGCTGCGACCAAGGAAATTACGCGTAGCATCCAAGAGACGGCGGAAGGCACAAAGGAAGTGACAAGAAATATTTCCGGCGTGACGCGAGCGGCAACAGAAACCGGAACGGCCTCGACCCAGTTGCTTGATACAGCAGGCCAATTGGCGCATGAGTCCGAAACCTTGCGCACCGTTGTCGAAGACTTCATTGCAACGGTCAGAAAAGGATAATCTCATCCTCCTGAAAAAGCCCCCGCTTACTATGTAGGCGGGGGCTTTTTTCAAAAGTCCTACGCGAGGATGACGCTGCTTTTATCGAGAAATTCATCTCAACTTATCCTGTCATCCCCGCGAAGGCGCTAGGGGATGACGATGGTTTTTAATGCGTTTTTGTCTTGTGTGCA
>CAZLIG010000230.1:0-3129 GCA_964559415.1 uncultured Rhodospirillaceae bacterium | reverse complement strand
ACTGGCTGCAGATCCTCAAGGGCGACAGCAAGGCCATCTTCACCGCCGCGGCCAAGGCCCAGCACGCCGCCGACTTTGTCCTCGACCAGGCCGGGATTGCCCCTGCCGAGGAAGAAACGCTGCCGGCGGCCGCCTGAGAGACGCAAGAAACCCAAAAACGCAAACGGCTGCTCCGACCATGACGGTCGGGCAGCCGTTTTTTTTGTTGCCGGTTTAGTGGGTTGAAGAAGGCAAGGAGGAAGAAACAGGGTGACGAAAGAAACGAAGAGTCTCAAGTGAAAACAGGGCGATACCCCCCCATCGGACAGGCGATCTCAACCGAGCGGTGCAACGGCCGTCATTAAAGTGCAAAATGCAGAAACAATATTTCTGTAAATCGCCATTGACGTTCGCGATTGGTTTAGTTATATATTACAGTAATATTATTTTAGCAGCTTGAGGTTAACGATGCGGTTTCAAATAAAAAGCTTTGCAACCGTGCAGATGGGATACTCCTTCAGGTCCCGGCTCGAAACTTTCGAGAATGGCAGCGTTGCTGTTATTCAAATGAAAGACCTTCTTGATGACAACACGATTGGCTGTGATGGCTTGGCGAGAATTGACATGGATGACATAAAAGAACATCACCTTGTTCAAAAAGGTGATCTGGTTTTTAGGTCCCGTGGTCTTCAGGCCACAGCTGCGGTTTTGCTTGACGACCCAGGCAAAGCGGTTGTCGCCGCTCCTCTATTGAGGATACGGGTGACAAAACCGGAAAAGGTTCTGTCTGGGTATTTGAACTGGTACATCAGCCAACGGGATGCACAGATTTTTCTGACCAGCAGAGCCAAGGGCACGGTTCAGAAAATGATCAGCAAACAGGCGCTTGAAGACCTGGAGGTTGCACTGCCAAGCCTGGAAAAACAGAAAACAATCGTGGAGCTGGCATCGCTCATCGCGAGGGAGCAAGCCTTGCTTCATGCGCTGGCCGATAAGCGGGGGCAATACATTTCAACAGAACTCATGCGGTTTGCAAAAGGAGAATAAAGTATGAGCAGTGCGATTGACCAGAAAGACATCAATAACGCGGCATGGGCGGCTTGTGACACCTTCCGGGGCGTTGTTGATCCGGCGCAGTACAAAGACTACATCCTGGTGATGCTGTTTTTGAAATACATCTCCGATGTTTGGCAGGACCACTACGAAGAATATCAGAAGCAGTATGGCGATGACGATTCTCGTATCCGCCGCAAGCTCGAGCGTGAACGTTTTGTCCTCCCGCAGGTGTTACTCACCGAAAAGAATGACGAAACCGGCGAGGAAACGGTTCTGGATGAATTTCCGGCCACCTATTACAGCCTGTATGAGCGTCGATCAGTCGCCAACATCGGTGAGTTGATCAATATTGTGCTCGACCATATTGAAGAGAGCAATAAGAGCAAACTCGAAGGGGTATTTCGCAATATCGACTTCAATAGCGAGGCCAACCTAGGAAAAACCAGGGATCGTAACCGGCGTCTGAAACAGCTTCTGGAGGATTTTTACAAGCCACAGCTCGATATGCGCCCCAGCCGTGTTTCCGAAGATGTTATCGGCAACACTTACATATACCTGATCGAACGTTTCGCCTCCGATTCCGGCAAAAAGGCTGGAGAGTTCTTTACTCCGCTGAAGGTGACCGAATTGGTAGCTAAGTTGGCCGGACCCAAACCCGGCGACCGTATCTGTGACCCGGCCTGCGGATCGGGGGGGCTTTTGGTTCAGGCAGCCAAAGAGGTAGGGGGCCGCAACTTTGCTCTTTTCGGCCAGGAATCTAACGGCAGCACATGGGCGCTCTGCCGAATGAACATGTTCCTGCACAGCTTTGACAGCGCACGGGTTGAGTGGTGCGACACCCTGAACAGTCCATTGCTGGTGGAAAATGACCGACTGATGAAATTCAACTGTGTGGTGGCCAATCCGCCATTCTCACTGGATAAATGGGGTGCCGAAAATGCCGAGAGCGATCAGTACAATCGCTTCTGGCGCGGAGTGCCGCCCAAGAGCAAAGGCGACTGGGCATTTATCAGCCACATGGTGGAAATCGCCCTAGAAAAGCAAGGCCGGGTTGCCGTGGTGGTTCCTCATGGCGTGTTATTCCGTGGCGCAGCAGAAGGCCGTATCCGCCAGAAGATGATCGAGGAAAACTTGTTGGATGCCGTGATCGGCTTACCGGGCAACCTGTTCCCTACCACCAACATTCCAGTGGCGATTCTGGTTTTTGACCGCTCCCGTGAAAAAGGTGGCGTTCGTGAAGATTGCAAAAATGTCTTTTTTGTCGATGCCAGTCGCGAGTTTGTCTCCAGCAAAAACCAGAACACCCTCTCTGAAACGCATCTGGCAAAAATCATGGAGACCTACACCGCCCGGGCTGAAGAAGAAAAATACGCCCATATGGCCGAGTATGCCGAGATCAAGGAAAACGACTTCAACCTCAATATTCCCCGTTACGTGGACACCTTTGAGGAGGAAGAGGAAGTCGACATTGGTGCGGTGCAGGTGGAAATCGAGGCCCTGGAAAAAGAGCTGGCTGCGGTGCGAATGAAGATGGCCGAGAAGCTCAAGGAGATTCAGCGATGAAGCAAAAGCAAGATGTTCCCAAAGGGTGGAAACACATAAAGCTCAAAAAGGTATTAACTCAAGATGTAAAGAATGGTTATTCACCGAATTGTCCTGAGGAGCCTAATGGCTGCTGGATTTTAAGCTTAGGGAACCTGACTGAAAATGGCTTTGATCCAACTCAAGCGAAACCTGCTCCAAAATGTGATAGCAGAGTAAAAGATTTCTTATTGGAGCCCGGCGATTTTTTGATAAGTCGATCCAATACGCTGAATAAGGTCGGAAGGTCCGTACTGTTTAGAGGAGAAATAGAAAACTGCTCCTATCCTGATTTGCTCATGAGATTTCGTGTCGATAAATCTCAGATAACAAATGAATTTTTGGAAAGCTATTTACGTAGCTCAATAGTCCGGAAATACATTCAAAGCCGCGCCTCGGGTACAAGTGGAAGTATGGTGAAGATCAATAAAACAGTTGTTGAAAAAATACCGATTGTTTTGCCACCACACCCAGAGCAGAGGGCGATTGCTGATCTGCTTTCCACCTGGGATG
>CAZLIG010000229.1:302-3133 GCA_964559415.1 uncultured Rhodospirillaceae bacterium | reverse complement strand
CTTTTAGGGGGAGGTTTAGGAGGGGGCGGGCCATCATTTGGTAGTCGACGGCGGCCATGAAGGGGATGTTTGTTACGGGGACGGCGCCTAGGATGCCGCCGTACCAGTGGCCGGGGATGAAGGTCGTGGTGAGGCCCATGCGATGGATTCGAAAAGCGGTTTCGATCTCTTGTCCAAAGCTCCCACCACGGAAATACCAGGCGGGGAGATCGAAGTTGATTAGCGCGTCTCCGGTTTGGATGTGTTTTGTTTTTCCGTCGTCGAACTTGTAGATCATGTGGCCGGGGGAGTGGCCCGGCGTGTGGATGGCTGTCCATTCGGTGTTGCCGACGGTGATTTTTGCACCGTCATCTAGCCATTTGTCGGGGGTGTATTGGAGTTCCTCTCGGATACCTACGGGGGAGCAGAAGCGGTTGTCGAACCAATAGTCGTCGAGCTTGTTCGGGCCTAGGATTTTGACGTTCATTTCGTCGCGGAACTCGGCGGCGTGGTTGGCGTGGTCGAAGTGGCCGTGGGTTAGGAGAATTTTTTCGACCGTCAGGTCTAAGCGGTTGAGTTCGGAGATGATGAACGGGATGCTTTCGCCGGGATCGACGACCGCGCATTTACGTGTTTCGTTGTCGATCAGGAAGGTGCAGTTCTGATACCACGGGAGCGCTCGGAGGAACGCGTTTTGCTCGGGGCGTTCCCAGAAGTTTCCCCAGCCTTCGGCTACCGGGGCTACGTGCGTGCTGATCGGCTTAATATACTCATCGACTCTTTTCGGGCGCGGGGATTTCTGGAATATCTTATTCAGGAATGGGATTTGCGGCGCTTCGGCTTTTTGCTCGGGTGCTACGTGAATGGGGTTCGGGGGCACTGGTATATCTCCGCTGTAATATGCTGTTACGGATTTACACCTTCGGTTGTTTTGGCGCAAATGTTGGGTTTGTGGTTAACGGGGGCGCTGGTTTAGTGGGGGATCAGCAAGGATGCGTTATAGGCTGCGGCGGCGAAAAAGACTCCGGATGCTGCTGTGTTCGCTTTCTTCAAAAAGGATCGCATCTCGGGTCTGTCTGGTTCGGCGGTGGTTCTCATCACTATTTCATTGAGCAGAACCAAGCCGCCTATTTCTACTAATTTTACTCCGACCAGCGCTGCTGTGGAGAAGTGGCCGTTAGGAGCTATAAGAGAATTTCTTTCGTGGGACCCGGCCACCCAGCTTATACACGCCAGTGTGGAGACGGCATCTGCGACGTTAGAGGCTGCGAATAGCATCTGGGTTTTTCTTAAGGCTTTGTCGGATGCTTGTTTGAATAATTCTTTTGTCGTTTCAAATTTTCTAGCGGCGCGGTCCAAGAGGATCGCTTTAAAGACTGACACTATGTGTCTCCTAAAATCGGCTGTGCGATTATAGCTCTTTTTTTGTGCAAGTAATTAGTGGAGCGGCGAGTCGCGTTGGTTAATGGGGGTGGACTGTCGGAGATGAGTCTTATGCCGCGCGGACGCGCGGCGCTGGATTCCGGCTTTCGCCGGAATGACGAGGGGGAGGAGAAGGCTAAGGCAACAAATGGGATCCCCGCCTTCGCGGGGATGACGGTGGGGGCCGGAATGACAATTGGGGCCGGAAGGATGAGGGGAGCCGGAGGACGAGGGAGACGGAAGGATGAGGGGAGCCGGGAGGACGAGGGGCTAGGAGGCGTTGAGGGCTTTTAGGAAGAGGGTGCCGTAGCGGGAGAGTTTGGCTGCGCCGATGCCGGGGAGGGTGCTCATTTCTTGGAGGGATTTGGGGCGGGATTTGGCTAGGGCTACTAAGGTTGTGTCGTGGAATATTACATAGGGGGGGACGTTTTGGGCTTTGGCTAGTTGGAGGCGGAGGGTGCGGAGGGATTGGAAGAGGTGTTCTTCTTCGTTGCCTTCTAGGGAGGAGACATCTTGGTTGGCGGCTTGGCGGCGTTTTTGGGAGAGTTCGCGCTTTAGCTCTCTGGTGGTTTGGGTTTGCGGGGTTTCGCGGAAGAATACTTGTTGGTCGCCGCGCAGGATGGGGCGGCAGATTTCTGCACAGGAGAAGTGGAGGCCGCCGCTTTCTAAATTTGTCGCTAGGATTCCTTGGGCTACTAGCTGGCGGAAGATGTCGCGCCATTGGGTGCGGGTGAATTCTTTTCCGACGCCATAGGTGGGGAGTTCGTTGTGGCGGAGTTGGCGGACGCGTTCGGTGTCGCCGCCGACCAGGACATCGGTTAGGTGGGCGGCTCCGAAGCGTTGGCCGGTGCGGTAGACGCAGGATAACGCTTTTTGGGCCGCGACTGTGCCGTCGAAGGTTTCGGGCGGGTTTAGGCAGGTGTCGCAGTTGTTGCAGGGGTTGGTTGGGGTTTCGCCGAAATACTCCAGCAGGGTTTGGCGGCGGCAGCGGGTGCTGGAGCAGAAGCCGACTAGGGCATCGAGCTTGCGGTGTTCTAGCTGTTTGCGTTTTCCATCAGCGTCGCCGGTTTCGATCATCGAGCGGAGTTTGGCGGCGTCTTCTATGCCGAAGAGGAGCATGGCTTCGGAGGGGAGACCGTCGCGCCCTGCCCGGCCTGTTTCCTGATAATAGGCTTCGATGCTTTTGGGGAGGTCGAGGTGGACGACGAAGCGGACATCCGGCTTATCGATGCCCATGCCGAAGGCGATGGTGGCGACGATGATGACGTTTTCGTCTTTGATGAATTTGTCTTGGTTTCGGGCGCGGATTTTCGGGGGTAATCCGGCGTGATAGGGGTGGGCGTTGAAGCCTTTCGAGCAGAGCCATTCTGCCGTGTCTTCGACCTTCGAGCGGGAGAGGCAGTAGACGATGCCGGATTCGTCTTTGTGTT
>CAZLIG010000229.1:0-292 GCA_964559415.1 uncultured Rhodospirillaceae bacterium | reverse complement strand
GGAGAGGAGTTGGTTGCGGGCTGTTGTTTTGGGTTCGATCAGGTAGCGGATGTTGGGGCGGTCGAAGCTGGTGGTGAAGATGCCGCCCTGCCCCAGTTTTAACTGGCGGATGATTTCTTGCCGCGTGGGGGCGTCTGCCGTGGCGGTTAGGGCTATGCGGGGGATGTTGGGGAAGCGCTCGTGGAGGATGGCGAGTTGGAGGTACTCGGGGCGGAAGTCGTGGCCCCATTGGGAGACGCAGTGGGCTTCGTCGATGGCGAAGAGAGAAAGCTTGCATTGCTCCAGAAGGTCT
>CAZLIG010000228.1:0-3138 GCA_964559415.1 uncultured Rhodospirillaceae bacterium | reverse complement strand
CATCGCGGCAGTCGCGCAATCTCTCCAGGATGCGTGACGCGCTGCTGCCCAAGCTTTTGAGTGGCGAATTGCGGCTGGAGGGATGCGATGGCTGATCATATGACAACTCTGGCCGTCTTCATTGATTACGATAATCTTCTGCCAGCACAGAAGAGTGCTGGAATTCACGATGTCGTGACGAAGGCGATTATACAAGTGCCCCGTGAGCCTAGACTGATGAGGGCAAGGTGTGAAGTCCGTGTCTATGGTGGCTGGTACGAGGCCACTGCGATCACTCGCTTGGCTCAGGATGTCACCATCGAGTTGCAACGCGACTTCCCGACGCTCATTCGCCTGCCGAATGTTTCCGGCGTTGCGACATCGGTGACGATCACGGCAGAACTTGCCGTCGCGCTGCTGCAAGAGCCTGGACACCACATTTTCAATACTTATCGGCGAAAAGGCAAGCCATCCAACATCCGCGTCGAGTTGCCCGCAACCGTGGGATGCACCGACCCAGACTGTATTCTGCCCATGGTCAAGAGACTCCTCAAAACAGGCAAGTGCCCCAAACCGGGATGCAATGGGATAGTCACAGACCTCGTGTATCGGCACGAACAGAAGATCGTGGATACCATGCTGACATGTGACCTGATCTATGCAGCGGATGCTGGCACACAATGCGTCGTTCTGGTGAGTGGCGACGACGATTTTCTGCCGCCCCTCCGCACAATCACTCTGCGTGGTGCAACCGCCGTTCGATTTCATACCAAACCGAACTGCCAAAGGGCATCTTTTCCACAAGGTGCTGGACAACTCATAGAAAGGGATCTGTAACTATGCAGACAACAGAATTCAAGGCCATCGTACTGACCTTCGCTGATCCAGGAACTGAGATACTCTTTGACAAGTCCGATGTCGCCATTTCGGTCAACGGCAACCTTATCAGCGCCAAAATCACTACCCAGTCGGGCGACGTCTATGTCGATGAGGGGAGTGGCTCGCAACCCGCAAGCAAATGGATTGTAAATCGCCTTGCGCAGTTGCCGCTACTCGCTGCAAGGCTTAAGGAGATGGTGGTTGTTGCCGAGCATTTCGTGTCTCCCTCAGCAACCCTTCTTCCCACGCTCGAGCACGATCCTCAAGGCGATGCCGTGGAGACAGACGACGCCCTTGCGACGGCATTGAAAACGCTCGATGACCGCAGCCCTCTGGAGACGATGGTTCTCTACATCACGAGTGATGCCGGAGAAGGAAAAACTTCGCTCATCAACCAACTGTCAAAGATCCAGGCACAGAAGTTCTCCGAGAATAAGACTGACTGGCTGTTGGTTCCGATCACACTTGGAGGGCGGCACTTCCTGCGTTTCGACGATATTACCATTGGCGCATTGCAGAACCGCTACCGCTTCCCGTTCCTCTACTACAGCTCTTTCTTGGCTTTGGTGAAGATGGGTGTCATCGTCCCGGCCTTCGATGGTTTTGAGGAGATGTTCGTAGAGAATAGTTCGGGCGAGGCGCTTTCAGCCATGGGCATCCTCGTCCGGTCTCTTGATTCCAGAGGGTCAATGGTCGTTGCGGCAAGGAAGGCTTACTTTGAGTTTGAGAATCTGCGGACACAGGAACGCCTGTTCGACACAATCAGAACTTACTCGGTCGGCTTCGGGAAGCTCGAACTCAGGCGCTGGCCACAAAAACAGTTCTTGGCTTATTGCGACGAACGCAAAGTCTCTAATCCGAGCGAGTTGTACCGCTGTGCCAGTGAACGACTGGGCGCAAGCCATGCACTACTGACTCGTGCAGTGCTGGTCAAGCGTCTCGTAGATGTCGCCACAACGTGTCCATCAATGGAGAAATTCTTGGAGCAACTCCATCGATCCGGCACCGACTTTTTTTCAGTCTTTGTTCGCGGGCTTATTGATCGCGAGGCGAACGAAAAGTGGATTGACCGATCTGGCGACCGAGATGTCGGCTCGCCTCTGTTGACTGTCGACGAGCATTGCGAACTTCTTTCTCAAATCGCTATTTCGATGTGGGAATCCCGAGTCGACTACCTTAGGCGAGACAATCTCGAATTCGTTGCCGAATATTTTAGCGAGTTGAACCACAAGGGCTCACTACAGGCCCAGCAGATTCGTGAACGCTTGCGGGGCCATGCCTTGCTGGTATCTTCCGCGAATGCAACCAATGCAGTCGAATTCGACCATGATGAATTCCGTCAATTCTTTCTGGGCGAAGGGATTGCCAGGCAGATACAGCCTCTCAGTGATCGGGCTAAGGCCGAGGTTCTTGGAACATTCCGCCGGGGAATGCTACCAAGACACACCCAACACGCCATCGTTCGTGCCATCAAGCGCGAACAGAAGATGGATCGACTGAGTGTTGTTCGATTCCTAATTGGTATTGCTGCGATGGATGGCCAAGCATCCTACACGCAGCAGAACTGCAGCGACATTATTATCCGTATGCTGAGCGAGCTTCAAGGTGAGAGCGAGCAGATTCGTGGCCTCTTATTCGGTGTTGACGCACTGCGGGATAGAAAACTTTCGGGTCTTTCCTTCCACGACTGCTACTTTTCCCCGACCAGCCTAGAGCAAACCGATCTGAAGAACTGCACGTTTTCTAAATGCACTTTTGCCCTAATGCGACTTTACACTTCCACTAAGATTCTGCAAGTTGAGTTTGACAATTGTGTCGTGGAAGCGTTGATTTTAGAGCCCAGAAACAGGGAGGTGGATACTGCCTTCATCTGTCAACACTTGGAGCAGCTAGGCGTGCGGTTTACTGTAGTTCCGCCGGTCAATGAAGATCCGCCAGCGATGATTGAGCCAGATGACGAAATTCGTGACATCGAGAAGATCGTCCGGTACTTTATGCGCAGTACACACATCAGCGAAAGTGTCATGCACATCAAGCTCGGGGCTCACGGGCATGCCTTTATCGACAAAACCTTGCCGTGTCTTCTCCGAACGCACGTCATGCAGGTGATTGAGAACCGGGGGGGGAGGGATCAACGCAGGTTCCGGCTTGGCGTACCGCTTCAGCAAGTGAATTCCGCGATCAATGCGTCGGGCGGTTCCTTTACTCGCTTCCTTGAGCAGTTTGTGGCGGCCGAATGAACTTGGGAAGAGAGTGCGACACCCTCGCATTTTGGAGGCG
>CAZLIG010000227.1:0-3164 GCA_964559415.1 uncultured Rhodospirillaceae bacterium | reverse complement strand
CGGTCAACAAAAGCCTTTTGCTGTCAGGCGCAACTATCCACGAATTCAACTGCGTACGTAAGCATCTTTCCGCGATTTCTGGCGGAAGGCTCGCCCGCGCAGCAAACGGAGCTAAAGTCGTATCCCTGATTATCTCGGATGTTCCGGGCGACGATCTGTCGGTAATCGCGTCAGGGCCCACAGTTGGAGATCCAACAACCTTTGCAGATGCGCTGGAGATTATCGCGCGCTATAAGGTCAATATCCCTCCCGCGATCGAAGCCTATCTGAAAGAAGGAAAGATTGAGACGGTCAAGCCTGGCGATGACTGCCTGAAGCGCGTGGAGAACATCTTGATTGCGAAGCCTCAGGATGCCCTTGAGGCGGCTGCCGCTTATGCAAGAAAGAATACTGTGGAGCCGCTTATTCTAGGGAACGCGATTGAAGGCGAAGCGCGAGATGTGGCTCTTGTAATGGCGGGCATAACCAAGCAGGTTTTGGAGTACGGTCAGCCAATACCCTCGCCCTGCGTCCTTATTTCGGGCGGAGAAACGACCGTTACGGTAAAAGGCAAAGGCAAAGGCGGTCGGAACAGCGAGTTTCTTCTGTATTTGATGATGGAGATGAAAGGCAATCCGCGCATCCATGTGATCTCATGCGGAACGGATGGAACTGACGGAACCGAGGACAACGCGGGCGCGTTTATACACCCCGAAACCTATAAGAAGGCAATGGAGCAAAGTCTCCCATTGAAAAAATACGCTGCCAATAACGATTCATACAGCGTCTTCAAGCTCTGCGATACGCTGGTTGAAACAGGCCCCACAAGAACGAACGTCAACGACTTCCGCGCAATATACGTGACGAAGTAGGCTTGTTTTTTGAGCTCAAAGATAAAGCCCATAAACACGACGGGTGGGCCGGATAAGTCCTGCGCGCCTCCGTTTAGCGAAGGGTATTGTACACGTCGCGGCAATTCTATTCTCTGTGGGCGAAGTCCGTATCGACTCATGAATTTATGGAAAGCCTCAAGAAGAGCCAGCACAGTTGCAAAAATAGTTGCCATTAGTTGGCTCTGGCCTCAAAAGAAAAAGGCGATGGATTCACCCACCGCCTTTTTCATCTTAAACGATTATTGCTAAAGGATTAGAACGCCAGCTTCTGTGAGATCAACACTACATAGCCATCGTTCTTGGTTCCTGTGTCGAGTTTTTGACCGAACAGAACGCCGTTAACGTTCGTGGTCAACCCGGGAGTCCAAGTGTAAGCGCCTCCAATGCCGTAGACATTGAAGCTCTTGACGTAGTCGTTGGGAGTCGCCGGTGCCAGTGGGTCAACTAGACCACCGTTATACCCTTCGCCGCCGTTGTAGTTAACCCCGAGCGCAACCTTACCTGCCTCGTATTTCAAACCCGCGCCGTAAAGTTGCTGATCTTTGGTGTTGCCTGGAAGCATAGCATGATGCCCTTTATCGACATAATTGGCACCGACCGTAAAGTCCCGGTACGCAGCTTGCGCGCCGACGCCCCAAGCCGTGAAATCGCGCATAGTTGATGCCGGCACAATCCCAGAACCCGTCGCACCATTTATGATGTGCGCGCTGGCGCCCACAGCGACAGACTTAATGTTGCCGCTGTATGCCAAAACGCCTTTGACAAGGTTCTTGTAAGTGCCCGACTCTGTCAGCGTTACAGTGCTGCCATAGCTATGGAAGTTCGGCGTGTAGGTGAACGCAGCTTGCAGCTTGCCCAAGTCGTTGCCGATTTTGGGGGTAAAATAGGTCACGTTCGTGCTGTGATCCTTGCCGTCGATACCGACGATGAAGTTTTTGGCAAACATGGTGAGATCAAGGAAGTCGAGATAGCGAATACCGGTGACGGATGGAGCGACAACCGTCAGATCGGTTGCGCCGCGCGCGTCACCCACTTGAATCTTACCCAAAGAACCCGCCATGAAAATTGTGGCTTTGGTAAGAAAAACGGAATTGCTGTTTCCACCGAATGGCGTCCAGCTTGCGTGGTCGATGTCGTTGTCGAGAGCCAAGTCGCCGCCGTATTCGATGCCGTTAGACGTCTTGCCGTTTACCCCGAAGGATAAACTGTAAATGGTTTCAAAATCGCCGCCGGTCGGATCGGTCATGCCGGAAGCTTTCGACTCGTGAGACGCGCCAGCGACGAATTCAATGCCGCCACCAACGGTAACATTAAGCGGCGAGGTCGCAGCTTGGGCGGCACCTGTTACTCCAAAGCCGACGAGAGCTGTCGTTGCCAAAAGAATTTTACGCATAGCGGCTCCTAAGGTTGTTATGTGGGGTATCAATCGAAAGGAAAAATCCTGAAACAGGGCAGAAAAGCCCCGCAACAAACAATCTAATGCCGTTGCCTGCACAGACAAGGACAAAAAAGTTTCTTAACCACAGTTCCTCTCGGATGTTGTGCCAAGGCAACAAATGAGGGCTGCCCCACGAAAAAAAGCAAGTTTTTCAATGCTGGAACTGATGGAAGATATTGAGGGAGCTCCCGCCAGAACATCGAAAGATTAACTCTTCACGAACAG
This sequence comes from uncultured Rhodospirillaceae bacterium, assembly GCA_964559415.1. GTDB lineage: Bacteria > Pseudomonadota > Alphaproteobacteria > UBA9219 > UBA9219 > CAIXLI01. The sequence continues at coordinate 629 of CAZLIG010000227.1, read as the reverse complement.
AGCGTGTCTTCGAAGACTGTTAGCCCGGCTACTAAGTCATCCTTGACCTAAATAGAAGGGGGGACGTGCTTCCGGACTGATACAGCCCAGTGCTCCTCATAATTTCACTCAAGAGAAGCACGATGGGGGCAGTGCCATACCTGTTAGAGCCTAGTTGGTATCTCATGATCTCGGCGTCCAGTTTTCTTGAAGGCGTCAGCTGTTGGTGGTTTTTGGCGGGTGAAATGATCCCCGCGTAAGCCTGTATGGGAGAGATGTCCATCGCCCAGATTTGCTGGAAGAACGCCGTGCGCGGAGTTACCAGCGCAAAGCGTGCCCGCTCTCTGAAGCGTTCACATCCAACACTTATTGGGACTATGTAATGCCACCATCGCCTTTCACTACTGAAAATCTGTGATGAAGTATGGCGTCATCCACTCACAATTTGGGCAGCAAAGGTGTTCAAAGATCGTCGTCAGCAAACCCCAGTCTGTTCGATGATTTGAACCTGTAAGTAAGGCCCTGATAAGCCCACAAGGTAGCCGCGAGCGTTTGGTGTTAACCATACCTTATGATTGAAATCGGTTATACTCTATGACCTGCCCCCCATTTATGTACCAGCAGCAGGTTGAATCTTTTCCGAAGATAGC
>CAZLIG010000226.1:0-3173 GCA_964559415.1 uncultured Rhodospirillaceae bacterium | reverse complement strand
CCCTGATCGGGATGCAGGGAGAGCTGGACAGGAACTACGCGGCATCACGCGAGGGCTGAGCGGGGGCGCTTGTGATGGAGACAGACAACGCGTAATGGAGTGTGGCGAAATGGGCAATTCGGGCAGCATCAGGCGAGAGACGGGGCTGAAGCCCCTGGACGGCTTCCGCCTGAAGGCGGGACTCCGACACGACGGTTCACCGGCACAGACATCCCCGTCGGAGTACCGGCTTTAGCCGGAAGCCTGCGAGGGCCTTCAGGCCCGGGTACACGGAAACAGAGCGTCGTGCCGCGTGTCCCGTCTGCCTGCAAATGCCGTCAAGCTCGCCAGGAAGCTTGCCGATCTGGAGGCCAAATACGGTGATCAGTTCCGCGTGGTGTTCGAGGTGTTGAACGAGCTGATGGCCCCACCCGCGCCGAAGCGCCCGCCGATCGGCTTCAACGTGCGCGAACGTCCGGGCACGGTACGCGGCAGGTCGCGCATGAACCGCTCGCCGCCCACGATAGCCACCCTGTGGTGAAGAAATGACCGCACAAACGTCAGGGGTGTGCGTTTGGCGAGCCGCCGCGGGGCGCCAATAAGCACAACCCCTTTGTTGGACTAAATGATTTCGAAGCCATGCTGATCCTTGAGATACCAGAACTTTCCTCTCTTCTCTGGCTTGCCGACAATTTTCATTTTTCTGCCATTCTTATGGGCATCGCAGGCCGCTCTGTACTCATCGAGCGGCAGAAGGACGTTCACGTGCAGAGCTTGATGCTTCTCCAGCTCCCATCGGAGCACAACTGTCCGTGTCGACTGAGCGAACTCTTCCGTTTTTATCGGCGGCTGTTCAGAACGCAACTTTGTGATCCGTCCCACGATTGTCTTGTCCTGTTCGGGTTCGTCAACCTTCTGTAGAGAGCCGGACGCAGCCTTCAGAACTTCGTAGGATCTGTTATCAATCGTGACCGCTTCCGTCGCTGCAGCCAGTGCCGGTGCCGGAGGAATCTCCGGTGACCATGCAATACGCTGAGTGATCTGCATTCCGTCTAGGTACTCGTAGATGTCGGTCAGTATCTCACACATGTTGCCAGAGAACCCAACTTCATGGGCTCGTACAATGATCTCTGGGTCATCCTTGAGTGTGGCTTCCCTCATTGACATGAAACCGGAAGCGACACGCTCGGTGACAGACCGGTTAAAGGGTCTCGGAGGAGGAAGGTCCGGCATCGGTAGCTCACGTGGTAGGCCGAGCGGGCATTCTATCGTCAAACCGAAGCTGCCGATAAAGGTATGTCCAAAGTAGCAATGTTCAGCGAATTTTCGACCGGCACTGGTCAGTTTGGCAAAGAATCGTCGCGGCGTCGCCTGTGTTGCCGCTGCAAACGCAATGAAGTCCCGGTACTTTGCGATAACGTGCGCGGCACATTCCAGGGGGAGCAACTGCTCGCGCTGAGCTGGTGATTGCAGGCGAATTCGGTAAATGTCGCGATCCCAAAACAAAATCGCGTCAACGAGAGCGGCAACGCTCATATCGAACCCATCGGCCATAGTAACGAGAGCGTCTCGCAATCGAGCGGGATAATCGTCCTTCGTCGGATCAACGGGCAAAACAAGAGAGGCTCTTCGTCCTGTCCCGGCGATCTCCCCGTCCATCACAAATATGTCCGTGTTTCGATGCTGACGGTCGCGCCATCCCTTCCGCTCCAGGAAATCTCGAACCTGCTCGGGGGTTATGGCATCGACGCTCGTTGGGAAGCGTGCATTCATGAGAGCGCCTCCCCCGCTTCGACTAATGCAAGCAATCGTGCAACAGTGTCAGGGGTCAGAACGTTGCCTTGTGGTATCTCAATACGAATCCGCTGCTCGTTATCTGTGAACTCCCCCGCAAACTGGCACCAGTAACAGCAGTGTTTCAGTGTCATTTGATCCGCTGAAAGCGTAAGCCATTCGGCTTCCTCTTTCGGCAAGCAGAGCACAACAAGAATCATGGGCGTCGCGCGGCGCCTCTTAAAGCGTGCCACGAGATCGTTATGGGTCTTGGCCTCGAGGTCATAGATTACATTCCCGTCTCTGATGAACCAGTTGATCGTCGCTTTGGCTTGAAGGTCGATTGAGAATCCAGAGCGATCACGGCGGCCGTTGCGGTTCTCTACTTGATGCAGGGTGCCGTCCACGCCGTAGTCACTTATGGGCGGCTCAAATATGTGCCCAGCCTTCGCCGTCACTGCATGAACGTATGCCCGACTCAAGTGCTCTTCTCTATGTTGCTCGGTAATCATATTGTGTCTGGCCAACGTTGAGAGTCAGGTTCGGAGATCTTCGAGCCGTAACCTGGACCCCCTGTTTCGCAGCTATTTTGCGTCCTTGTTGTAGTAGCGCCCGTAGAGGCTGTAATCGGGGAACGTGTCTTTGAGGTTGATGACGGTTCCGTGAAATACATGCTCAGTGAGGGTGACGTCCCTGCCGAATTTCATCCAAAGGAATGCATACTTCTGCACCGCAAGCGTCATGAACTTAAGCTTGGGTTCGAGTGCAATCAGTGCAGCAGTGGCGTCATCCCGCGACTCGTAACGTCCTATCACGAGCCGAAACGTCTTGTCTGTCCTGTAAATTGACATGTTCACGCCGACACTCTCTTCAAGAGTGCTTTCGGCATATTCTGCGTCTTCGATGCTTTGATACTCGCGTTCGAGTCGGATCGCCCAGTCACCTGTGCGGAGATTCAGGTCCTGGGCTTGAGCAACGGCTTGGTTGAGAAAATTTGTGCTGCTTAAAGCTACGGCCGACGAAATACGGTCCAAGTATTTCTGCGCGTCGTTTGGATAGAGCGCGAAAAGCAATGCAACAGCGTGCTGTTTCTGCCTGTTGTCGTCCCCAACCAGCTTAGAAATACACTCAGACAGAGTGCGCTCCTCGCGGGAATATTGTTCGGCGAGAAACATGTCCTTTTTTAGGGCGACCTCCTCTTGCTGAAGTTTAAGTTGAAGGTTCCTGGCGTCGGCTTCGAGGACGGCAATGCGCAGGCTCGTCGTATGTCCGATCCAAGCAACTGCAACTGCTGTGAAAAGAGCTATGGCCGCGGGAATCGCGGCTACTTTCCATGATGTGCTCATATGCTTTCCTGCGAACCTCGTATTCTGCGTCACGCATATTGTGGAAACAGCCACTACCGTTCCATCATATGCGTC
>CAZLIG010000225.1:0-3225 GCA_964559415.1 uncultured Rhodospirillaceae bacterium | reverse complement strand
TTCTCCGGTTGCAGACTCTAACTCATTTTGCCTCAGTTTGCGGGGAGCAGGTCACGATCGAGACTAAGAACGATAAGAGAGCCTACGCGTTGCTTGATTCCTCAAGGCTGGACAAAAAAGCGGTCCAAGAGATCGTTCGTGATCATCGGGACGTCCTGAAGCGCTTCGAATTCTATGATCTCGATTACAATTTTGATGAAACGGACGGAATTCTACAGAATCTACATTCGTATGAAGGCGGATATGCCAATCAAAAACGGGAGTGTCCAGAAGTCGTTCCCACAAAAACTTTAATTTCGCCCAGCGGGAGCGTTGTTCGTTACTATGCGGACAAGACTTACGAAGATTTGCACCCGCCCTGCGCGGAAGAAGACGTTGTTTCGGTACGCATAATTTTGCCCGTTGGGGCAGTCGATTACTTTCTTAGGCGGAATAAGGACGGTGTTTGGACAATCCGTGAAATAATTCCAAAATTGGAGGTGTTGATAAATAATCATGATCATCAAGGCAAAAAATAAGCGTGGCGGGCCGCTTATTGCGAGGGCAGCGGTTCAAAGCACTTTTGAAGGGCCAACAATCGGGGGTAAGTCGAGGGGTAGAAGAGAATTTTCTAAAATATATTATTCTGTATCTCCAAATAGATGGCTCGCTTATTCAATCCCTGTCGCAACCACGTTTTAGTCCGGAGAAGTCTCAGAAGGTCTCTAGCGTGTTGGAATAAAAAGAGAAATTAAGGGTTTGGGTGTCTCGAGTGCTTCCACCAAAAGTTGTTAAAATCCATGTCCAAAATCGGGTTGGCTTTGGGGTAAATGAAAAAGGTTTTCTCGGAGCAACCCCTCTTATGCGAGTTTGATGGCGAGATAAAGCGTTCGCCTAAGCCCGTTTTCTTACCAAGTACAAAGCCATTGCTACGGAAGTTGTCGTCCTTGCCTTATTCGCAAGTTTTCATCGACTTGACGTTTGAGGCTGTTCTTTCGTATCCTAGCCGTATGTTTATCGGTGCCAACATTCGTCGTACCTACGGCCTTCTTACCGGCCTGACGCTGCTGCTGCGCGGCTAGCGCGCACATATACACTCCCTCAAATCTACAATTCACTCTTTAGATATCCCGCCGGAATAAGGCGGGACGAAACACTTGAAAGTTAACGCTATGATGATCAGTCCGTCCAAAAAATACCGCTTGTTTACTCCCGTCGATCTTCCGTCTCGGCAGTGGCCTTCGCGCACGTTGACGAAGCCGCCGATTTGGTGTGCGGTCGATTTGCGCGATGGCAATCAGGCGCTTATCGATCCGATGGATTCCGCGCGCAAGCATATGTTTTTCGAGATGCTTGTACGCTGCGGGTTTAAGGAAATCGAAATAGCTTTTCCCTCGGCCTCGCAAACGGATTTCGATTTTACGCGCGAATTGATCGAGCGAGGGAAGGCCAAGGATGTAACGTTGCAAGTTCTTACGCAGGCGCGCGAGGAGCTTATCGACCGGACGTTTGAAGCGCTTGCAGGGGCGCCAAAGGCCATTCTGCATTTGTATAATTCGACATCGCCAGTTCAGCGGCGCGTGGTGTTCCAAAAGGAGCCTCACGAGATTATTGCGCTCGCGGTTCAGGGGGCCAGGCATGTGCTAGACCGGATTAAGAAGCATCCGGAAACTGAGTGGACACTCGAATACTCGCCCGAAAGCTTTACGGGAACTGAACTTGATTTTGCCATCGAAATAACCGAGGCGGTGTTAGATGTGTGGCAGCCCACACGCGAGCATAAGGCGATTATCAACCTTCCGGCGACCGTCGAGATGTCGACCCCCAATGTTTATGCCGATCAGATTGAGCACTTCTGCAACAAGGTTCGGGGGCGCAAGAACATCATTCTGAGCGTTCATCCGCATAACGACCGTGGAACGGCGGTTGCTGCTTCGGAACTCGCCTTGATGGCAGGGGCGGAGCGGCTTGAGGGCACGCTCTTCGGCAATGGTGAGCGTACAGGGAATGCGGACCTTGTGACCGTCGCTCTTAACCTCTTCTCGCAAGGCATCGACCCGGGACTTGATTTCTCAACCATCCGCGAGATCGTCAAGATTGTGGAACACTGTAACCAAATCCCGGTGCATGTTCGCCATCCGTATGCGGGCGATCTGGTGTTTACCGCTTTTTCGGGATCGCATCAGGACGCTATCCGCAAAGGGCTTCGGGCACGAAAGGCGGGGGAGGCTTGGGAGGTTCCTTATCTTCCGGTCGATCCAGCCGATGTGGGGCGCGCCTATGAGCCGATCATCCGCATCAACAGCCAGTCAGGTAAAGGCGGTGTTGCGTTTATTCTTGAACAGGATCACGGTTTTGCCTTGCCTAAGAAGATGCAGGCTGAGTTTAGCCATGTCGTTCAGAAGATTACCGATGAGACAAAACAAGCGATAACCTCTCAAGAGGTTTTAGAGGCTTTTCTTAACGAATATATCCGTTGCGACGAGCCTTTTGCTTTTGTGTCCTATAACGAAAAGACTGAAGGCAACCAGTGCCGAGGGACATTTAAGCTCTTAAAAAATGGGTTGCCTATTACGCTTGAAGCGTTGGGCAACGGCCTGCTCGACGCGTTGACAAAAGCGCTTTCGGCGCATCTCGGCATTTCGCTCGATATTTTGTCCTACAATGAGCACGCCGCAACCGGAGGGTCGACATCCAAGGCAATCGCCTATGTGGAAACCGGTAGTGCGACGTGGGAATCCAGATTTGGGGTCGGGACGGATACAAACTTCGTCGTTGCGTCGATGAAGGCGATCCTGAACTCTCTGAACCGGGGACTTAAAACAGCTAGCTGACGAAGTTTGCGGTAAAGAAGTACCAACCGATACCGATGGTGAATACCCAGCAGCCGTAGAGCGAGTGCTCGATCACCGCCCACTTCAGTGAGCGATGCTGTTGGTAGCTTTCGGCCAAAATGATACCGCCAATAATGCAAAGAACTGGGGCTATCCAGTTGTTTAATACAATATGGCTGAATCCAAACAGGGTTCCGTTGACCAAGATTGCCCGGGTTTTTTTGCCCAACAGATGCCCGTATCGCGCAAAATAGAAGCTGCGAAAAAAGAGTTCTTGCGGGATGACCGACAGGATTGGGTAGAGCGCCATGAGCGCGAGCCAGACCGAGAATTTTTGGACGGGCAAATTCATAAAGTGTCTTGGCATTATTACGGCTGTGAGCAAGGTTAGAAGGCACGCAAAAAACAGGAA
>CAZLIG010000224.1:2203-3229 GCA_964559415.1 uncultured Rhodospirillaceae bacterium | reverse complement strand
TTCGCCCCTTCCATCGTTAATTGATGGCTACAGCGATATAAAGGATTTGGCGCAGCATCGCCTTCATGCGTACGTTCCTATGTCGGGCGTCATCGAGGCGTTTCATTTTGGTCTGCCATACGCTTTGGCGTTGGCGTTCATCTATGCGTTCGTCATCAGAATTCACGCTAGCATAGCCAAAAGATTCCCAACCCTGTTTCTAGTATGCAACTTTTTGATCCTTTTTTCAGTTTACCATTTGCTTGCATATCCGGTTAGAAATGGGTTGCGTTTCGCTTGGGTCGTAGTGTTCCTCGTTCTATTCTCACGACTGCTCGGACGTCGCGCAGGGGGGGATGTCTCCCAAAAAATGCCGTTTAAACAGCCCATCCAAAATATGGGAAAGCCGTGAGAAATATGTGCATCTTGCTTGCAGGTCAATTCCCTCCCCCTGTTAACGGCTTCGCTTACATTACGCAGGAGATCACGCGAGTGCTTTCCTTGCAGTACGAAACTTCGATTATTGATCTAGCCCCTCACATTCCAAATCACGGGGCAGCTTATCACGTCCGGCGGCTCATGCTTGCGCTCAAAGGGGTGGTTCCTTTAGTTGAAAATCGTAAGCATTCGGGCCGCAGGTTCTACCTTGCTTGTGAAGGCGGTTTTGGACTTATCTACAGCATCATTCTTGCCGCTGCCGCCCGTGTGCTAGGCTATCCAACATACATTCACCATCATAGTTTTTCGTATATAGACAGCCGTTGGAGACTGATGCGCGTGCTTTTGGCGGTTCTCGGAGACAACGCTACGCATATCTTTTTGTCCCCTTTAATGGCATCGCGTTTCGCAAACCGTTATTCGCAAAATATTAAAACGATTATCGTTTCCAACAGCGCTTTTGTGCCGAAGAGCACCTCTCCGGATGAAAAGCCTTCTTTCGGGCGCTCTTTGGCAATAGGGCTTCTAAGTAATCTTAACAATGAGAAAGGCTTAGGATTGTTTCTTGAAACGCTTCGCGCCTTAATCGCCGAAGGACTCGACGTACAC
>CAZLIG010000224.1:0-2193 GCA_964559415.1 uncultured Rhodospirillaceae bacterium | reverse complement strand
CGGTGTCCGAAGCGGACCGAGAAACCATCGAACGGGCTCGCGAAGAGTTCGGCGACAAATTGGAGTATCGCGGCCCGGTCTACGGCATAGAGAAGCTAGCTTTCTTTAAATCTATTGACGTGTTTGTATTCCCGACACAATACGCAAACGAGGCTCAACCGACCGTTGTTTTCGAAGCAATGGCTGATGGGGTACCGGTTATTGCCTATGATCGTGGATGTATAAATGAGCAGATAGGGCCGTGCGGCCTTGTCCTTCCAAAGGGAGACGAGTTTGCTTCTTCTGCCGTTAGGTGGTTAAAAACCAAAATAGAAGATCCGGATAGCTTTGCGCAACTCAGGCTTGACACCCGAGCAGCGTTTTACAATGATCAGAGGTCCTCTAAAGAGGTAGTTGGTTCTCTTTTCAATAGAGTGCCGCAGGTACTGGAAGTTTAGGCGAATGGACAAGCCTCAGAAATATCTCGACCTCTCCTCTTTCACAATGGCCCCGGGCTTTCGAGGGCGTTCGGCATTTGTGGTCCAGCTTTGGTGGATTGTTCAAGCGCTGCTGATTCATACTTCGCCGCAGTTCATGTACGGCTGGCGCCGTTTTCTCTGGCGACTATTTGGTGCGCAAGTAGGGGAGGGGGTTCTTATCAGGCCAAGTGTCCGGGCAACCTATCCGTGGAAAATTAAAATCGGAGACTTTTCATGGATCGGCGACCATGTCGATCTCTACAGCTTGGGAGAAATTGAAATCGGAAACAACTCTGTCGTTTCTCAGCATAGCTACCTCTGCGCCGCAACCCATGATTACACGCGACGCGATTTTCCCCTTGTGGCAAAGCCAATCCATGTCGAGGACGAAGCGTGGGTGGCGGCGGGTTGCTTTATCGCTCCGGGGGTGACTATCGGAAGAGGCGCGATACTCGCTGCAAAAAGCGTTGCGCTGAAAGATATGCCAGCAGGAATGATTTGTGCCGGACACCCGGCAAAGACGATTAAAGAACGGCCTTCTTGCTAGTCTAAAACTTCGACACCCGTTCCGGTTTTGCGCACCCGGTCGCGATATCACGAAGTGCTAAAACGTTTCCTTTAAGGCGTCCTCTCCTATCAATGTACTCCTCCGGCCTAAGGCTCTTCAGCGTGTTCATCAGCAGGGGGCGGAGGATTGAGAGGGCGGCTTGGTTGAAGGTCAATGTGCCTTTCCGCCAGAGATAAAACGGGTTTACCACTTGGGAATACCCGAGCTTTACGCCGGAGGTCCGGGCACTTCTGATCCCTAAATGGACGCCGTGAAGGATGCTGCTTTTGAGAAGCTTTCCTTTTCTTCCTACGCGGATAGAGAAATCCCGGTCCTCCATCCACGCATACTGCCCCATCTGCTCGTCGAGCCAAATGTCCTCGGCGGCGGTGGCGCGAAAGGCCATATTGCATCCATAAGTATCAGGCACAGGCGACCGCTTCTCCGCCGGTTCGGGCTGTCGCAACGCGGCTTGAAGGATTTCCTCGGCCTGTTCCCAGTTAAGGCCGCCGCAAATTGCACCGTCGGCAGCCAGTTCTCCGGTCAAACCCACGAGTTTGGAATCTGACGCAAATATCCGGGCGCACCGTTCAATCCAACTCGGAGCCAAAAGGAAATCGTCGTCGATGAACAGAATGATATCGGTCTTGCCGTGAACAAGCCTTTTCCCCAAATTTCGCTGGCACGCCGATCCTGCGGGGCCAAAAAGAATTTGAAAGTCGAGCGCGGACTTTTCGCACAGGGAGGCAATATCCTCGGGAAGATCGGCCTTCTCGACCGTAGAAATAACGACAATTTTCGGGAGAACGGTTTGGCGGCCCAAAGAGTCGATCAGATGCGGAATGCACTCGCGCCGCCCCTTGGTCGCAATAATAACGCCGACCGAAAGCGGAGCCTCAGAAGTCATTCTGCCACCCCAGATAGGAGTATATCGTCCCCATGCCCTCGAGCGCAAAAGCATCGAGCCGCGCCTCGGCTGCCGGCAGGCTGTCCTCGGGCGGAATGCTCGTGACCATTCGTATCATCGCTCCTTCGGTTCGACCGGAAAAAAGTGCATTCCGCACCTGTATCAACTTCGATGCTTTCGGATCGGCACTCGCAATGCCGTTCTGAACGAACCAAAAATACACAAGCTGCCTCTGCAATCCCTTGGAGATGAGAAGCTTGTTGACCGTAAGCGTCTTTCCG
>CAZLIG010000223.1:0-3234 GCA_964559415.1 uncultured Rhodospirillaceae bacterium | reverse complement strand
CGCGGCCTGTTCGCCGGCCTGCAGCAGTTCATCGAGGGTGTAGTAGGTCTGCCAGTTCATGTGGATTGTTGATGAAGCTGCCCTTTCCGGTCAGGCAACAACTACGGCCCTTAGTCGACTGTATGTGACAAAGGCTATCAGGTAAATCAGCATGGCCACAAGCAGAGTGACATTAAACCCGAAGTACAGAGAAAGAAGGACACTGGCTAATCCGCCTATAACGGTAAACAGACCGTTCATTGCCCAGGCCCAGGCGATCGCCCCCTTCGGCTGTTTTTCAATGGTCATTACACCCAGCGGGAACGGCATACCAAGGAAAAAGCCAACCGGGAAAACAAGCAGGATGGCGACAGCGATCCGAATGAGTGTGGCGGACTGCAAAAACCAGGTAAAGATCATCTGGTGGGTGAGCAGCAAAAGTGCGCTCGAGACGAATACCCCCCAGAAGGGGATTTTCCAGTTCCGCTCCGGGGAAATTCGCCATTTGGCGGACACCATACTGCCCAGGCCTGCGGCAAGCAGCAGGGCGAAGACGATGGTGGAATAGGTGTAGAGAGGAAATCCGATCAGTTTCATGAAGATCTGAATGAAGACCAGTTCAAAAATGATGAAACCTCCACCGAGGGCGGAAAAATAGAGAAGGGTATGCAACTTCCCCTTCCATGGGGTCCGACCGCTGGTGGAAAAAAACAAGGGCAGAAAGACGAACAGGAAGACAAAAAAGAACGAGGCGCCGCCCGTGACCAAGAGATGAAGAATATCGGAGGGGATCCAGTCCTGTTTGAGCTGGGAATTGAGCAGGAAAACAGTCGAATGGTCCGTGTAGTTTTCTTTGGATGGAGACAATGATCCGAAGGATTTACGCAGAAAATTGAAATACGGGCGATTATCGGTGGCCGCCGCAACCCTGTAGTCAACTTTAGCGATCAACTCGGCCGGTAGCTTTCCTGAGAAAAATTCCGGAGAGAGCATAGATTTCGCGGGATCGACCGGGTTGACGACCACCTGCGTCTGTTTCGGGAGAATGGCAACGACCTTTGCGCATTCGTCCGCTGTCCAGGGGACCATCTTGATCATCATGGTCGGCAGGTTGTCCCCGAAATTCGGAGTCGCCTGTTCAAGAACCAGCACATGGCGTGCAAAATCCTCTCTTCCCAGATTCTTCCATGCCCTCGAGGCGGTGGTTATCATGCGGGGATACACATGATGATTGATATGCAGGATACCGTCTTCTTTCAAGTGGGTAAAATATTCCTCGTACGCTTCAACGGTCTGCAAATAGGTTGTCGCCATGGCCCCGCTGCCTGCGGCGATACTTGAGCTTGTATGGTTGCTGAACATCTGGATGATGTCGTATTTCTTCCCACTGGCCCGCAGGAAGCTCCGGCCTTCACCCCGAAATGCGTTGACTTTGGGGTGGTTGAAAATGCCACCGTTATACTCGGCATAGGTCGTTTTCCCCAGGTCGACCACATGACCGACCATCTCCACGGCATCCACATGCCCAGCCCCAAAGGCCAGGGCGGCCTTGATCTCGGACCCCCCGGCAGCGCCGATGATCAGCACGTCCTGGTCGCTCCCATCTTTCAGGGCATGGGAAACCCACACTTTTTCCCCATAAAAATGTTTCCCGGTCCTTCCCTCTTCAAGTTCTTTTCGCAGGTTATCAAAATCTCCATCGAACTTATAAATAAAGCTGGACTGGGAACCGCCATCGTAAACAACATGTTTCAGGGTTTTTAGAAAATCTTTCAAATGTATCGGGTTGGGATCCTCCTTGCCTGCCAGTTCTTGTTTTCTCTTAATCTGTGCCACTCTGATTTGACGAAGAATCTCAACCGGATTATTAGCATCTAAAACTTCGATCTTTGAGATGGGATCCCAATAGACATCTTCAGGCTGAAGAATTTTTTTCGTGAAACCGACAGATCGTTTGTCGGTGTAGTAGGTGAAGTCGAAGTAATCCTTTTTGAAAAAAGGAATAGCAACAACCCCGACCGCTAGGAAAAGGAAAAAAGCCCTAAAAAGATTGTTCGAACAGAAACAACATGACGCAAGAATGCCCAATCCAAAGACAGCAAAAAGAATGCCTCCGGGGCCTATAGGCGGCAGAAGCGGCACCAGCAAGATACAGCCGATTGCGGCTCCAACAAGATCCCAGCAGTAAAGGCGCTGGATGTTATTCGCATATCGGGAGAAAACAACGGTGAAAATAGAGCCCGCCAAAAAAAACGGGATAATCAAAAACAGGTAGATGGTTAAAAAATAAAATATAGATTGAGTAAAATCACTATAGAGACTGTCAAAATCAAATGGGACATAATTGAGCACGATGTAGAGGAATAAACTAAACAACGAAAAGGAGAAGGAAAGCCAGGCTAATATGTTTTCTACATTTTTGTTTTCAGAGACCGGCTTGATGGCAAAATAGACACCAGAAATACCGAAACAGAACATCGCCAGAGTAATGACCATATAGGCCATGTTTGAATACCAGATGACGTCGAAGATTCGCACCAACGTCAATTCTAGCATCAGTGTTGCCGACGCGACGCACAGCAACCCAATCCCAATACGATTCATCTTGTGCAACCTCCTCCGAAAACCATAGCGCTTTTCATCCTCCCGTTACCCTCACCTTCGGCCTCCTGCGCAAACGACCTGCACCGGACGCCCACCGAACGAAAAAACAAGCCGTCTTCCGGCCGCCGATCTACTTGGCCAACCTTCTCCTCACTGCCTTCCACAGCAAGAAAAACGATTGCTTAATGCCGGGATCGGAAGCGATGGCAAGCGTTTTCCGCACTTCCTCAAGTTCCTGTTCAAGTTCAACCAGCCTGTCGCATCCGGCAGCGACGGCAGACTGGACATTTTGCGGTAAGGCCGCCAGCAGGTAGGTCCTGATTACTTCCTTGTCCTGCTCGCGGCCGATTATGGCCGCTTCGCTCAGAGTGTTGCCGCCGTGGATGCGGTAGAACAACAACCTCTCGCGGTCGAGATAGCCCACCCGGCCGGGGTAGGCGAGTAGCACCCGAAAGATGTAGTCGTAATCGTGAAGGTAGCGGAGCGGCGCGAACGGTCCCACTTTGGCCACCGCCTCCCTAGTGAGGAACAGGTTGGAGGTGGTGACCATCAAATTGCCTTTGAGAAAGGCAGTGTACAGATCACCACAGGCAAAATAAAAAGCTCGGTTCTTTTCGTGCCAGATATTCCAGCCGAAAGCTGGGTCATCGA
>CAZLIG010000222.1:0-3259 GCA_964559415.1 uncultured Rhodospirillaceae bacterium | reverse complement strand
GAGCAACCGGTACGTCTTTGCCGGCATGCTTCTGGCCAACGCCTACAAGAACGCGCTGAAGGCTCGCGACCGCGAACTGAAACGCACCGGCGGTTTCCTTTCTCTCCAGGACAAGCCCGAGGGCTGCGACGAGCTTCTGGAGAATGTCGTGACCACCGACGACTACGAGCAGACTGTCGGGGGCAAACTTCTCCCTGCCAGCCGCCGTGGCGATTATGCCGAGGCACTGGCGGAGTTTTTTTCCAAGCTCGAGGACGATAACCGCAGAATCTGCAACGCCATCATGAAATACGGCAATGCGGAGCAGGCATCGCTTCGCATCGGCATCCCTGCCAGAACCATTCTCTGGCGTCTCAAGCACACCATCCGGGCCAAGGCGGTCGAGGCCGGTCTCGACGAGTTCTGCAGAGGTGCAAGATGAATAAAATCGCCCACAACACCGGCAAAGTGGCGAGGCCAATCGACCGCTTCCCGATGCACATGCAGCAGGCCATACGCCTGATTGCAGCCGTCATCGCCCGCAAGGCACAGGAAAAGACCGTCTCCGACGCGCCCAGGGACTGATACGCCTCAATCCGTTCTCCTGACCCTTATTCCTCTTTACTTGGGGGAATAAGGGACAAGGAGACTGGATAAGCGCGGAATAAACGCTTTTGTAGGTAACGTGCGGACGCAAAAGGAGATGCACAACTATGGCAGACATAATCAAGACCATCGAGACCCAGTTGCAGAAGCTGGAATCCATGCGGCAATGGGAACTGGAGGCTAAGTTCACCGAACTCTTCGGCTTCGCCCCGGCTGACACGACGACGAAGAAACTGCGGGCAAGGCTGGCCTACCGGATTCAGGAAATCTTCCTAGGCGGTCTGGATGAGGAGGACGTGGCGGTGCTTGAGCACTATGCCTCGACTGACCCCCTCTCGAACTTCCAAGTGCCCAGAGGACAGGGACACGTCCCGAGGCAGAGCGGAACGCAGCTTCGGCGCGTATGGAAAAATGTGGAGCACGTTGTCACAATCATCGGCGACGGCGAGTACGAGTACATGGGAGAGAGATACACCTCCCTGGGCAGAATCGCCAAGGTGATTACCGGCGGCGGGCATTGGAACGCAAAAATCTTCTTCGGCTTGAGGTGAACAATGGAAGATGAAGTGAAGATCAAAAGGTGCGCGATCTACACCAGAAAATCCCTTGAGGATGCCGTTGAAAAAGAATTCAACAGCATCGACGCGCAGCGGGAGGCCGGCGAGAACTATGCCCGCTCCCAGAAAGCGAACGGCTGGATACTCCTCGAAAAAAGGTACGACGACTACGGCTGGTCGGGCGGCAACGTCAACCGGCCCGCTCTTCAGGAACTGCTGGCGGACTGCGAAGCCGGCAAGGTCGACGTGGTGGTCACATACAAACTCGACAGGTTGAGTCGCTCGATATGCGACTTTGCCGACCTGACCGCCAAGTTCGACCGGTGGGGAGTATCCTTCGTCGCGGTGACCCAGGAAATCAACACGGCGACCTCGGCTGGCAGGATGATGCTGAACATTTTGATAACTTTCGCGCAGTACGAGCGCGAGGTGATCGCCGAGCGAATTCGAGACAAGAAGGCGGCGACGCGGAAGAAGGGGAAATGGGATGGCGGCATCGTTCCGTTTGGCTTCCAGGTGGTTGAGCACAGGCTGACCGAACTGCCCGAGGAGGCCAAAGTGGTCAAGCACGTATTTCGCCGGTTCACCCAAATCCAGTCCCCGAAGCAGATTGCCCTGGAACTCAACGAGTCCGGACGCCTCTACCGCAAGGAACGCAAGTGGTCAATCAAGCAGATATCCTGGCTGCTCCGCAACGTGGTGTACATCGGGCAAGTGAGCTACAAGGGCGTGACCTACGACGGCGAGCATGACGGCTTCATCGACAAGGAACTGTGGGAGACCGTCCAGGCGTACCTTGACGGAAACGTCGCGACGCCCTCCAGAGCGCGCAACCTTGACGGCATAGCGCCCCTCAAGGGCATCCTGCGGTGCGGTCACTGCGGCGGAGCGATGACCCCGACCTACACCTACAAGGACAGCAAGAAATACTGCTTCTATCTCTGCGTGAAGGACAGCAAGAGGGCCGAGCCGGAATGCCCGATCAAGCGGTTGACCGCCGGCGCGATTGAGGGCTATGTGTTCACGCAGCTGGGCAAGCTCCTACGCACACCCGAGGTGGTGACCGCGGTGGCTGACGTCACAGGGCTTGCGGCGAGGCAGGTGATGGACGGCCTTGGCGACGCCTACACGGACGGCATGACCAAGGGCGAGAAGCAGAGACTGGCCGAACTGCTCCTGGAAACAGTGGAGGTCAGGGACAACGAAGTGGTGATAGAACTCAAGACAAGCGGCATGGAAGGCATCGCCAAGGAGGCCTATGAAATCTGAAATCGAACTTATGGAAAACGGCAACCTCCGCATCCATCTTCCGGTGGCGCTGCGGAGCCACGGCGGCAAGAAGAAGATCGTGCCGCTGGACTCTGAGGCACACACGCCTCTCCTCACGCTCCTCGCCCGGGCCTACAATTGGCAGAAGGCAATCGACGAAGGCAAGTACGCCAACGGCAAGTGCCTTGCCGATGCCCTGGGTATCGACATATCCAAAGTTTCACGGACGCTCCGACTCACAAGACTGTCACCGAAAATCGTCCACGCCATCATCAGCGGTGACTATCCCGACACCCTCAACAGCACAAGCCTCCGCGAGAACATCCCGCTGAATTGGGCGGAACAGGAGCGACTCTTCTTCGGCAGGAGGTGAAGTGTCGGCGTCGCTTTGCCATGGCACGAATTTGACGCTTTTGAATGGCGGCCCGAATGATGCTCATTTTTGATAGTTATTGTGTGTTTTTTGTGGATTGTTCACGGTTTTTCTTGAAAAAAACTTAAAAATAAATATATTCTTGCATCTATCTGTTCTGTATCTGTGTCCCCGAGCCATCGGCCGCAAGAGCGCGACCGGTGGCCTATGTTTTGGCTCACAGTAAAGGACTCGTTTAGAAACCCAAAGTGGGGGAGATTACGCTGAAGGCAACTTATCCTGGCTCTTACTTCAAGCACAAAATCGTTCATCCGGGGGCTTATAGCGAACAGTTAGATACTTTTCCCAATGCTCTGCAAAATACGGAGAATGTTGGAGGTTTCACCGTAACCTCCTCCACCATGATTTTACCAGCCTGTGAAGGGTGTTCCTTTCACAGGCTTTTTCGCGTCGGGATCGTGTACGGGCTGACGTG
>CAZLIG010000221.1:0-3296 GCA_964559415.1 uncultured Rhodospirillaceae bacterium | reverse complement strand
CCTGCCCCCCGGTCGACCTGCGCCCCAAAGCCCTTTCCGTCACAGAGATAACCACATGGCTGCGCAACCCCTACGCCATCTATGCAAGGCACATTCTGAAACTCCAAAAACTGGTTGACCTCGACGCCGAACTCGATGCCTCCGACAAAGGCAGCATGATCCACGAAGCTCTCGAACGCTTCACAAAAGAGTACCCCCAAACCCTCCCGCCCGATGCCGAAGCTCACCTCCTGTCCATAGGCCGCGAAATCTTTGCGCAAGAAAACGACCCGCGCGTCCGCGCCTTCTGGGAAGCGGGTTTTAAGAAAATAGCCGCATGGTTCATAAAAACCGACCGCACCCGCCGCGAGACCGAAGGGGCCAAAGTGCTTGCCGAACTCAAGGGAGCAAACCAACTTGGCACCTTCACGCTCACGGGCCAAGCCGACCGTATCGAACGCTTATCCAACGGCGACGTCAGAATCATCGACTACAAAACAGGCGGCGTCCCCTCACCGGGAGAAGTCGAATCCGGCCTCGAACCTCAACTCCAACTCCTCGCATTCATCGCCGCAAATGGGGGCTTCAAAGACATCCCCTTATGTAATGTCCCCTGCTGCGAATATTGGGTTCTAAAAGGCGGCAAAACGGAAAGCAAATCCACCGCCTACGACAAAAAACTCCCCGACCTGATCGCCAAAGCCGAAACAGGCCTAAGGGACTTAATCGCCGAATTTGCAAACCCAACCACAATCTACGAAGCCAATCCAAGAGCCACCGCAGAACCAAAGTATAATGACTACGCCCACCTCTCCCGCTTGGCCGAATGGAACAAATCGGGAGGCGCTCAATGACGCTCCCCCTCCGCCAAGTCCCAATCCACGACCCCAACGACGACCAACGCCGTGCCTCAAACCCGCAAGCCTCCGTCTGGGTCAACGCCTCGGCAGGCTCGGGAAAAACCTCGGTCCTCACCAAGCGCGTGATGCGCCTTCTTCTCTCCGGCGTGAGGCCCGAAAAAATCCTCTGCCTCACCTACACGCGCGCCGGAGCCGCCGAAATGTCCAACCGCATCACAACCCTGCTCGGCAAGTGGGCGGTTTGCGACGAAGACACGCTGAGAAGAGACCTCGACGACCTCCAAAAAAAACCGCCGGAGCCTGACCAACTAACTGAAGCCCGCCGCCTGTTTGCCCGAGTGCTGTCATGTCCCGGCGGCCTGCGCATCCGAACCATCCACTCGTTCTGTCAGGAAATCCTTTCGCGCTTCCCCATCGAAGCCGGACTCCCCCCTCACTTCGCCCTGATGGAAGGCCAAGAACTTGAGTTTCTGAAAGCCGAAGTCCTCAACGATCTCCTGCGCGAAGCGGCAGAAAATCCCGAAAGTGCCCTCGCGCACTCCCTCTCCTGCCTCGTCGCCGCCCAAGGCGAATCCGGCTTCTCCGATATGCTCAAAGAGGTCACCAAAGCCTCGCGCCGCATCGGCCACCAAAAGCTTGCCGACCTCGTCAAAAAAACCCGCCGTTACCTAGACCTCTCGCCGGATGACACGCCCGAAAAAATCCGTCGCGAAGCCATCAAAAGCATAAACGAACCCCAACTAAGAAACCTCGCCGACTGGCTGTCCAAAGGAAGTCCGCGCTACAGCACCCGGGGCACGCGCATCCGCAGTTTCCTCGACCTCCCCTCCGAAAACCGCCCTGAGGCTTTCAACGACTACTTAACCTTCTTCCTCAACGGCGATGGCGATTGCCTCGCCGACTCCTACATCGCGAGCAAAGACATCCGCGCCGAACACCCGGAAATCGACACCATCTGCAAGTGTGAAGCCGCGCGCCTCTGCTCCATCCTAGAACGCATCGACTCCGCCGAAATTGCCGAAACAACCGAATGCGTCCTCCACCTCGGCCTGACGTTTGCCAAGCGCCTCTCGGCCCGCAAAGCCTCCCGCGCCGCGATGGACTACGATGATCTGATCCTCTTCACCGAAAAGCTTCTGCGCCGCACAGGCATCTCCGAATGGGTCCGCTACAAGCTCGACAACGGCCTCGAGCACATCCTCCTCGACGAATCCCAAGACACCAGCCTCTCCCAATGGAACATCATGGAGTCTCTCGCCCAGGAGTTCTACGCAGGCGAAGGCGCGAATGCGGATAAAAACCGCACCCTCTTCGTTGTCGGCGACGAGAAACAGTCAATCTTCAGTTTCCAGAACGCAAACCCCGAAGCTTTCCTCTCGCGCCGCGCCTTCTTCACGCAGTGTTTCAAGGAATCGGGAAAAACGCTTGAGTCCGTTGCCATGCGCACCTCCTTCCGCTCCGCCCAAAAGGTGCTCGACGCGGTCGATGCCGTCTTTGCGCAAGAGTCCGCCCGCATCTCACCCGACCCCATCGAACACGTTGCCTTCCCCAACCGCGACGGTACCGCCAAGCAAGGCCGCGTCGAAGTCTGGCCCCTGTTCGAAAAGGAAAAGCGCGAAAAAGACAAAAGCGGCGATTGGGTCATGCCCACCACGCGCGAAACCGAAAAAGACCCTCAAGTGGCCCTCGCCGACGCCATTGCCCAAAAAATCAAAGGCTGGCTGACCCGCCACGAAGCCCTCCCCGGCGAAGCGCAGGCATTTGCCCCCGGCGATATCATGATCCTCCTGCGCAACCGTGGCCGCTTCGCCGACCTCATGGTCCGCGCCTTGAAAGCCACAGGAGTCCCTGTCACCGGCGTCGACCGGATGCACCTCATCAGCGAACTCCCCGTGATGGACCTTCTCGCCATGGTGCGCTTCGTCCTCCTCCCCGAGGACGACCTCACCTTAGCCGAACTCCTCCGCAGTCCCCTCCTCGGCATCACCGAGGATCAACTCATGCACCTCGCCATAGGCCGCAAAGGCTCCTTGTGGGAAAGCCTCAAGGCCTCCCCCGCCTTTGCCGATATCCGCGACTACCTCGCCGCAAAACTCAACGAAGCCGATTTCTCCACCCCGTTCGCCTTCCTCTCAAACCTCCTCAACACCCCGTGCCCCGCAAACGCGACAAGCGGCCGCAAAGCCCTATGGTCCCGCCTCGGCGACGAATCCCTCGACCCCATCGAAGAACTTCTGAACGCCGCCCAAGGCTTCGCCCAAAGCCATCCGCCCTCGCTGCAAAACTTCCTCCACTGGCTCACCCAGTCCGACATTGAAATCAAGCGCGAACTCGAACAAGGCAAAGGCCAAGTCCGCATCATGACGGTCCACGCCTCAAAGGGCCTCGAAGCCCCCATCGTCTTCCTCCCCGACACCGTCTCAAAACCCCAATCCCAAAAGCTCGACAAATTCTATT
>CAZLIG010000220.1:2347-3296 GCA_964559415.1 uncultured Rhodospirillaceae bacterium | reverse complement strand
AAGGTTCCACGTGAACGCGGACCTTTATTCCTGTTAGAAGCAGGACAAGGCGGTGGAAGATGCGCGGAATGGCGAAGGGGTCTTCCGGATTATAACGCTTGTAGATTACCGCTACGGGGAGCAGAGCAATTATCATCAGAAGAAATATTGCGGTCCTGAAAATGCCGTTGGAAATCGACAAGATATTTTCCACTGTTTTCATTTCAGGACTCTGACCAAGGAATTACTATACAGGCAACACGATTCCGCTTTCGCTCAGATTGTAGTGCTTTTTGTAGCGGCGGGTCATGAGGTCGGTTTTTACGACAATGCAGATGTCGGTGGTGTTGAATTGCGTGTCGATCACGGCACCGTCGCCGACAAAGCCGCCGACGCGGATGTAGCCTTTGATGAGTGGGGGCAGGCTGTTGTTTCCGCCGCGCGGGTCCAGCTTCAATTCCTCGAAAGCCGCGTTGGGGTCGAAGGCTTCGCGCGGAAGCAGCTTCATATCGACATATCGGTCCGGCACAGCGGTCGCGCGCAGAGCGGGAGGGGCTAGGTGATGGTGGTACAGGTAGGAAAGGGGAATTTTTAAGGCCTGCGGGTCGGTGCCGGGAAGGCTTGCGCAGCCAAACATCAGGGCAACGTTATGTCTTGCGACGTAAAGGCTCAGACCGCGCCAGAGCAATTGCATGACGGGGCCGGTGCGGTATTCGGAGTCGATGCACGAGCGGCCAAGTTCCAGAATTTCGCCGGGGTATGCTTCAAGACGCGAAACGTCGTACTCGGAACTTGAATAGAAGTGGCCGCATTTGGCCGCCGCTGCGCGGCGGATCAGGCGATAAGTGCCGATGATCGGATTCTTGGTTTTTCTTGAATGGTCAATGAGCAAGAGGTGGTCGCAGTGTTCATCGTAGGTGTCGAAATCGCGTTTTGCCTGCCTGCGTGGCTCCGTCGCCACGTTCCGGCG
>CAZLIG010000220.1:0-2337 GCA_964559415.1 uncultured Rhodospirillaceae bacterium | reverse complement strand
TTGTGCGCATTCGATCTCGGCAGCCGTTTTCGCCAGCCGCACCTGTAAACTGCCGAGGCGCAGACCGGCTTCGGCTTTCTCGTCGATGGTGTGCAGTTCTGCCGTCATGTGGCCCCCTTCTTCATCAGGAGTGATGGTCCGTAACGCGTGGCGATTTCGATAAACCCTTTTCCGAGTGAGAGGTATAACATCGTTGTTAATCTATTCTGCAAAAAAATGACATTCGCACAAGGGTTGAGTATAAACGACCTAATCTATTGAAAAATAGTCAACTGCACGTTTTTAGTTTACCATACGGCTCGTTTTCCGATAGGAGATTTTCCTCGGAAAAGCCTTATTTTTCCTGCTAGGGTTGCTTTCGTTTCTTTTGGAGACCCAACTGGATAGGGATAATTCTATGCCTCAAATCGCTTTGGTCGATGATGACCGCAACATTCTGACTTCCGTGCAAATGGCGCTCGAAGCCGAAGGTTTCGAGGTGCGCGTGTTTCCGGACGGGGACGAAGCTCTTCGAGAACTGGTGCCACGACCTGCCGATTTGGCCGTGCTCGACATCAAGATGCCCCGGCTCAACGGGATGGAGCTTTTGCAGCGTCTTCGGCAGAACGCCTCGACCGCCAATATGCCCGTGATCTTTCTGACCTCGAAGGACGAGGAAATTGACGAGATTATGGGCCTCCGCATGGGTGCTGACGATTACATCAAGAAGCCGTTTTCGCAGAGGCTGCTTGTCGAGCGCATCCGGTCGCTTTTGCGGCGCGAGTTTGCGCGCCAGCAGCCTGCGGGGGGCGATCCTAATGCCATTCTGGTGCGCGGGGATATGACGCTCGACAGTGCGCGGCATATATGCATGTGGAAGGGCAAGCCGGTCGAACTGACCGTGACCGAGTTTCTGCTTGTGAAGGCGCTCGCGCAGCGTCCGGGGCACGTCAAAAACCGCGATCAGCTTATGGACGCGGCTTATGGCGAGTCGATCTATGTGGACGACCGCACGATCGACAGCCACATCAAGCGTTTGCGGAAGAAGTTCAAGGATGTCGATTCCGAATTTTCGCAAATCGAGACGCTTTACGGGGTTGGTTATCGTTATAAGGAATAGTCTTGTTCGAAAGGCTTCGAAACAGGTTGTCCTGGAAGTTTTTGCGAAGGGCGGCGAAGGCTTCTTTGCGGGGGCTGACGCCTCCCAAGGGCGCTGTTTCTCCGCTGCTTCTTCGCATTCTTGCCGTCAATATCATGGCGCTTGCCATTCTCGTGGGCGGTGTTCTCTACCTCGGCAGTTATCAGGATCGCATTATTGCGACTGAGCTTAAGGAAATGTCGACGCAGGCGCGGATCGTCGCTTCGGCTGTGGCGGAAAACGCCATTGTCGTCGACAAGAACGACCAGCGCATACTTTCGCCGCTGCTCGGGCGCATGATGATCCGGCGATTGGCTGAGGCCACCGAAAACAGGACCCGGTTATTTAGCGCGCAGGAGACGCTTCTTGCCGATAGCCGTACGCTGGTCGACAAGAGTTCGAAACCTCAGGCCGACGAAACGGCGGAGACGCTTGCTCCGGCGAGCTGGTGGGCGCGTGCGATTGCGACGCTTTTCGATGCCATAGACCTGATGCATCAGCGGCGCGTTTATCCGGCTTATAACGATACGGTTTTTCAAAAAGGCAGCGCTTACAACGTCACCTCACGCGCCTTAAATGGCGAACAGCCTGCGACGCAGGTTTGGTCTGCATCCAAGGGCGGACTTATTTTGGCCGTCGCTGTGCCTGTTGAATATTCGCGCAAGACGCTTGGCGCGGTGATGATGTCGCGCTCGGACGTGTCGATCGACCGCGCGATTTATGCGGTGCGCATCAGTATCCTTCAGATCTTCGGCATCACACTGTTTATCACGATTTTGCTGTCGTTCTATTTAGCGCGGGCTATTGCGCATCCTATACGGCAGCTTGCGCAGGCGGCCGAGGTGTTGACGCGCGGGCAGATCGGGCAGACGGGGATTACGGGCTTTTCGAGCCTATTGCGCAAGAACGTCATTCCAGACATGACTTCGCGCAGGGATGAGATTGGGGAACTCTCGGGCGCATTGAGGGCGCTGACCGGAGCTTTGGCTCAGCGCGCCGGAGCTATCGAGAATTTTGCGGCGGATGTGTCTCACGAGTTGAAGAATCCTTTGACCTCGTTGCGGAGCGCTGTTGAGACCATCGAGCGCGTGCAGGAGCCTGCGGCTCGTCAGAAGCTTATGCTTATTATTCGCGATGATGTGGATCGCATGGCTCGGCTCATCACCGATATTTCCAGCGCGTCGAGGTTGGATGCGGAGCTGGGGAGGGCGGAGTTCGAG
>CAZLIG010000219.1:0-3302 GCA_964559415.1 uncultured Rhodospirillaceae bacterium | reverse complement strand
ACCGCAAGATCAGCGGGCGATGCCTCGGCAGGTACAGAAACGTTTCCCGACTTGGCCATCTCCAGCAACTCGTCATACATTTCATCGTCAGCGACTTCATGAACAAAAAAGAGAGCATCAACCATGTCTGGCGGTATGCCCTCGGTTGGTTGCATCAGAATGCGGCAAAGCAGATCGTAATCGATCTCTGCGCTGCCGTTCACTTTCGGCTTAAACCCTCGCTCTTCCAGATAGGAAGTGTAAGGCGACAAGAACTGCAAAAGATTCTCATCTTTTATCTTCTTCAGAATATCTGGTTGTGCAAATTTATTAAGTGAATACGTCGCCATCCTGAGCCTCCTCGATTATACTTTTGGAATCGGCTCTGGAACAAACGGTGACGACTTTTCCAAGAATGGCGAAGTCGTCGTCATGGCTGATAACGATAGGCTTCAGTCTTTTGTTTTCAGGCCTCAATTCTATGCCGTAGCTTCGCCATCGCGTATGGCTACGACGATGTCACCCGATTCCGCGAGTTTTTGCTGTCTGACAACGACAAAGTCACCGTCATTGATGTCCACATCGATCATGCTGTCGCCGCTAACTTGCAGCGCAAAGCAATTGCCGCGCGCGACCATAGCATCGACCATGATCTCGCCGACTTTGTTTTCGATGGCGAGAATGGGCGTGCCAGCGGCTACCTTGCCAAGAACAGGAACGCCGATCATTTGACGCACGCGCGGCGTGAAATCTTTCACAACCGTCATCGTGCGCGCCTTGCGCGGCTCACGCTGAATGTATCCTTTTTCCTCCAAGCGACGCAAAAGCTCATGCGCACTGGGCGGCTGAATAGAAAGAACATCTGCCAACTCCTGCACCGTTGGCGCAACACCGCGACGTTCCATGAACGCAGCGATCGCGCGTAACGTCCCCTCTTGGGCGGACGTCAGGTTTCCAGTGCTGGGGAGTTTTCTGGCAGCTTTCATTTTTTCTTCTCGGTCGTCACGCCTTTGAATTTTGTGCCATCCGACTTCACGTCCATGAAGCGCCCCGTGTCGCCATCACGCTTGGTATAATGGCCTGTTTTAGTATTCAGAACTTGCGAGCGATCACGCACCGCGCCGTTGCGGTGACCATCGCCTTTGGGTGGATTGGTTGCCATATGCGAATCTCCTTATGATGACCCTTATATTTATTAGGTTTGATTATCCTAATTCAAGGAAAATAGCTGTCAATCCCGTACTTATCCCGACACTCCACCTATGCTCGGCGTATGTAACACCTACCAAACACTACGGAGGTGGTGATGAACAGATTGGATCCAAATACGCTGACTGCACACGAACGTATGGCGGAGATTGCCCTGATCCTCGCCCGTGGGGTTGTTCGTCGCCAACAAAAGCTAAAAAGCAAGGACTTGAGAGACTATTCGCTGGACTTAGAGGCGACAGGAAGCATTCATGCTGGAAGCCCAAAAGAAGGAAATAGTCAATGAAAAACAATGTATTAGCAAGGGTTGCCGCCCTTCCGCAGATGCCCATGCCAGAACTGGCGGCAATGTGGGAGGAACTTTTTCAGGCCCAGCCCCCGAAATACAACAAGCCATACCTGGTCAAGCGCTTGGCCTATCGCCTGCAAGAAATAGCGCATGGCATCGATAGCACGATTATTGAAAAACGCCTTGAACAGTACGCCAAAGAGAGTCTTTCGGAAAATCTACGTAAAGAGCGCGGCAAAGGCATCCATATGCCTGTCACGGGAACAAAGCTCGTACGCATTCACAATGGGATCGAGCATCGGGTCACCGTCCTCGACAGGGGCTTTGAATATAACGGCGCACATTACCGAAGCCTATCGCACATCGCGCGCGAAATAACAGGGACGAATTGGTCAGGCCCGATGTTCTTCGGCTTGGTACGAAAAAATAGAGAGGGCAAAGAATGACGGAGCCAAAGAAAAGAATTCGCTGCGCGATTTACACGCGCAAATCTACTGAAGAAGGTCTCGACATGGAGTTCAACAGCCTCGATGCGCAGCGCGAGGCTGGAGAATCTTACATCAACGCACAACGTCACGAGGGTTGGGTGCTGGTGCCAGAATATTACGATGACGGTGGATTTTCAGGCGGCTCCATGGAGCGTCCTGCTCTCAAAAAACTTATACGCGACATCGAGAACGGCTTGATCGACGTGGTTGTGGTTTATAAGGTCGATCGTCTATCGCGTGCGCTTTCTGATTTTGCCAAACTGGTCGATATTTTCGACAAACATAACGTCAGCTTCGTCTCCGTCACCCAACAATTCAACACAACGACATCTATGGGCCGACTGACGCTCAACATCCTCCTGTCCTTCGCCCAATTCGAGCGCGAAGTTATCGGCGAACGCATTCGTGACAAGGTCGCCGCGACCAAGCGCAAAGGTATGTGGATGGGTGGCATCACGCCACTTGGCTACGACAGCAAAGACAAAAAGCTCGTTATCAATGAAAAAGAAGCTGAGCTGGTACGCCTGATCTTTGAGCGTTTTACCATTCTGCAATCGATGACGTTAGTAGCGAGGGAATTGCGCGATCAGGGTTACCGCACCAAAAGCTGGATCAGTCAGAATGGAAAACATCGTGGCGGCAACGTCATCACCAAGGGTTTTCTTTATAAAGTTCTCAATAACCGCACTTATCTAGGTGAAATCAATCATCTCGATAACAACTATCCAGGGCAACACAAGCCAATCATCTCCCACGCGCTCTGGGAAAAAGTGCGGCTGGTAACGAAGGAAAATCCACGCAAGCGCCAAATCAGGACGCGAGGCATGTCAACTGCGCTGTTGCAGGGTTTATGCGTATGCGGTGGATGCCAATCTACTATGACGCCCACCCATTCCAAAAAGCCGAATGGCAGGCTCTACCGCTATTACAAGGCCAGCGCGCATTTAAAAAACGAATGCGAGGATTGTCCCGTCGGCTCCGTTCCTGCTGGAGAGCTAGAAAATATCGTTCTCAATCAAATCCGTTTTGCGATTTGCACACCGGAGATGATGGTAAGAACATGGCGAGAAGCCATCAAGGAAAATCATGATATCACAGAGCAACAGGTACGCGATGCGTTACAGAACATGCACCTGATCTGGGATGAACTATTCCCGCTCGAACAGGCAAGACTATTGCGGTTGTTGATCGAAAAAATAGTCGTCAACGCAGACCGGATCGACATTCGTGTCCACGCCGAGGGATTGAACAGCCTGATCCGTGACATTGAAAGCATTCATAAAACCAAGGAAGCCGCATGAACAAGACTATGATTTCCCTCGACGACAACGCCATCG
>CAZLIG010000218.1:0-3312 GCA_964559415.1 uncultured Rhodospirillaceae bacterium | reverse complement strand
CGCCGCTGCGCTACCTGCACGACTACGACTATATCTTCCGGGTGCTGCTCGCCTGCCCCGGCCGGGTCCGCTATCTCGACCGCGAGCGGCTGCTCTTTTACCGCATCCACGGCGGCAACACGCTCAGTGAGGCGGCCATCATCGGCCGCGAGCAGGATAAACAGGTGATCCGCACCTACCTGCTGACGACCTTGCCGGAAGCGGTCCGGTCTGTTGTCACCGCTGGATGCGACCGGCTGGTGGAATTGGAACAGGAGTTGGCGGAAGTGCGGAAAACGCTTGCCATCGCTCCCGATCCGGGTATCAGGCAGTCGCTTGTCCTATTGTGGCGGGCGGTGAGGAGAAGGCTGGCCCGATAGAACGCCGGAAGAGATAAAGTTGGTTTTTTCGTGCAGCGGGGATCCGGCGTAGTTCCGTTTGCGCCGTAGAACGAAAGTGAGGGAAACGGGAGGATGAATATCACTATGATTTTCGAAGGAGGTTGTACAAGGTGAATCGTATTGGGATTGGGTTGCTGTGCGTCGCGTCGGCAACGCTCATGCTGGAATTGACGTTGGTGCGAATCTTCGACGTCATCTGGTATTCAAACATGGCCTATATGGTCATTACTTTGGCCATGTTCTGTTTCGGTATTTCTGGAGTCTATTTTGCCATCAGGCCGGTCCCTGAAAAGAAAAATGTAGAAAACACCTTAGTCTGGCTGTCTGCCTCCTTTGCAGTGTTCAGTTTATTCCTCTACCTCGTGCTCAATTATGTCCCATTTGATTTTGACAGTCTATATAGTAATTTTACTCAATCTGTATTTTATTTCTTAATTATTTACCTGTTCCTGATTATCCCATTTTTTTTGGCGGGATCTATTTTTACCGTTGTTTTTTCTCGATATGCGAACAATATCCAGCGACTGTACTGCTGGGATCTTGTCGGTGCCGCAATTGGCTGTATTTTGCTGGTACCGCTTCTGCCGCCTATAGGTCCCGGGGGAATTCTTTTTGTCGTCTTTGGATTGGGCGTTCTCGCATCAGCCTGCTTCTGTTCGAACAATATTTTCAGAACCTTTTTTGTTGTTCTGGCGGTCGGGGTTGTTACTGTTCCGTATTTCAAGGAAAATTATTTCGATTTCACCTACTACACCGACAAACGATCCGTCGGATACATGAAAAAATTCATTCAGCCGGAAGATGTCTATTGGGATCCCATTTCGAAGATCGAAGTTCTGGACGCCAACAATCCGGTCGATGTTCTCCGCCAGGTTCGAGCGGCCAAGATCCAGAGAAAGAAAGAACTGGCAGGCAAGGAAGATCCCAACCCGATACGGTTAAAGGATTTTGTCAAAACGATGAAACACGTCGTCTACGACGGCGGCACACAGTCCAGCTTTATTTTTGAGTTCGATGGTGATTTTGAGAACCTGCGAAAAGAACTCGAGGGAGGCAGGACCGGAAAACATTTTTACGGGGAAAAGGTGTGGATTTCCCATGCCCTGAAAGACGGGAGCGATCAGGATGTGCTGATCATCGGCGCTGCCGGTGGTTCGGAGATCAAGGCCGCCCTGACCTTCGGGGCGGGACATGTGGATGCCGTGGAAATGGTCGGTCATGTGGTCGACCTGGGAAAAACAACCTATGCCGAGTATAACGGCGGCATTTTCAATCACCCCAGGGTCAACGCCTTTCGGGGTGAAGGCCGGAGTTTTCTGCGGGCCAGCGGGAAACAGTACGACATCATCCAGATGTTCAGCAACCATACGAGTTCAAGTATCGCCGCAGGCAGCGGGGCCATGGCGACAACCTATTTACAGACGGTTGAAGCGTACGAGGAATATTTTACCCATCTGAAAGAAGACGGCATCCTGCATATCAATCATCATGTGTATCCCCGCATGATAACCACCGCTTCCAGGGCCTGGAAAAATTTGGGTCGAGAGGATTTCGCGCGCCATGTGCTGGTCCTTGAACAGGCGGGACCGAATTTCGGGGACAACCTGCCCACCATGCTGATCAGGATGACACCCTGGACAGCGGACGAATGCGCACAGGTTGTCGCCATTTTCCCCAAACACGCCCAGGTGGTGGTCAACCCGATGGATCCCGCGGCATCCATGCTTTCGCCGGAATTTTTTTCAGGGGAAATGCGGTCGGAATTGATCGACAAAGTGGGCTACAGGGTTGCGGCGGCCACCGATAACCGCCCATATTTCAACTTCCTGCGTAAATCCTTCGGAACCCTGTCCGCATCCAGGGAAAACTTCACGGACTATTCAACGGTCAACCTGCTCAATTCACAACTGAAAAAGGATTGGATTCCTTCCGACGTCCTCCATCTCCTCGTCACCGGCGGCGCCTCGTTCTTTTTTGTCTTCCTGTTCGTTTTTCTGCCCCTGTTTTTTTCCACCAGCGGTCGGACTCCGTGGCAGGGGAAGATACACACCCTGGTCTATTTTTCCGCCCTCGGCGGAGGATTCATCATTTTCGAACTGGTTTTCATTCAGATCTTCATGAAGCTGATCGGCTTTCCTCTGTATACCTATTCCACCATCGTCTTCGCCCTGCTGCTTGCCGCCGGCCTGGGCAGCGTGGTGTCGGCCAAATGGCGAATTTCTCCGGAGCGCAACTGGAAAATCCCTTTCTGGGGGGTACTTGTTTCGAGCGCTTTGTTGGTGCTCACCCACCAGATGATCTTTACGTGGTTTTTGCAGTCTGCCACACTCATTCGGATCGTTGTCGCTATCCTGCTCGTTTTCCCTGTTGGCTTTTTCCTTGGTATGCCCTTCCCGCTGGGTATATTGACCATTGAAAAACAGCCGAAGGGGGCGATCGCCTGGGCCTGGGCCATGAACGGGCTGTTCACCGTGATCGGTGGCCTGGCCAGTGTCCTCCTTTCGCTGTACTACGGGTTTACCGTCACCCTGCTCGTGGCCATGGGCATCTATGCCATTGCCTTTGCCACCTACAGTCGCCTGAGGGGGGTCGTCGCCGCCTGAACGATATGGCCCGCCGTCCCGACACCATATGAACTGGCAAACCTTTTACACGCTCGATGAACTGCTGCGGGCCGGTGAACAGGCCGCGGTCGACTGCGACACCGTCTCCTTCGACCTGTTCGACACCCTCCTCATCCGCCGTATCCACGACCCGGATATGGTCAAGCCGGCGGTGGCCCGCTACATCGCCGCGCGCGCGGCCGAGGCCGGGCTCACCTGGTCCTGGCCGCAGGTGCAGCGGCTGCGCGACCGGGTCGAGCAG
Organism: uncultured Rhodospirillaceae bacterium; assembly: GCA_964559415.1. Lineage (GTDB taxonomy): Bacteria > Pseudomonadota > Alphaproteobacteria > UBA9219 > UBA9219 > CAIXLI01. The sequence continues at coordinate 67 of CAZLIG010000218.1, read as the reverse complement.
GGCCAGCGCCGCGAGACCAGCCAGCAGTTCGAGGACCACGAGGCCCGCTACCCGGACTTCATGAGCC
>CAZLIG010000217.1:1305-3335 GCA_964559415.1 uncultured Rhodospirillaceae bacterium | reverse complement strand
ACGACATCAAGGACCTTCTCTACAATCAAGGTTTTACGATCCGTGGCGTTCAAAAGCTTTTGCGTGAAAATGGCGCCGCCTCTTTGGCGCGCATGGCAACACAGGTTCCCACCACCATTCAAATTACGTCGCAGCAAATGGCAGCGGCTCAGCCCCTAAAGGCTCAGCAAAATCAAATCACGGATCTGTCCATCGAAAAACGCCGCGAAATCGAAGGACTGCTCGCCGAACTCAGGTCGATCCGCAAGGTTCTGCAGCAAGGCGGCTTCTAGCACGGAACGCGCGTTCTGAAATAACGCGCGATCGCCGCGATGATTCCTTCGGCTGAAAAGTGCACGCCGTACATAATCAACAGAACTGCGAGAGCTATAAGCAGGAGCTTGCGCCAATCTATGCGAACAATCTCCCGTCGCATAAAAAGCATCCACGTTCCCAAGCTTATGGAAAGCCCCACCACAGAACCGGCAATAACATCCGCCGCCGTATGAGCTTCAAGAAGTACCCGTGAAATAGAAATCAGAACAATCAGAGGCGCCGCCACAAGAAACGGAAGAATCCTTCGCCATCCGCTCAGGCTGGTCGATACGAACGCCGCAAAGAGTCCGTACACGGCCACCGAGATACCACTGTGGCCGCTTGGAGAACGAAGGTCGAGAAAAGAGCTGGATGGATCGCATCTGCTATAAAGCGCCATCTTAGCTATCGCGAGAACGCCTATAGTACAGATAACGGCCGAAGCGAACATAAAGGCAGCTCGACGATGTTTCATCAAAAGCAAGCCGCACGTAAGGGCTGCTGCAAGCGATCCTGTCACGGCATCGTCGCCAAAATCGGTGATGGCCCTAGCAAGAGATTGAGAAATTGAACTCATCAAACCTCGGCCTCACCTTCAAGGATTTTTTCCATGCGCCAAACCGTCACCGTTCGCATATCCCGATCCTCAAGATCACGCGAGGTTGGAACATCGTAAGAGGCTAAACGAATCAACCCCTCATGTGGAACGTAAGCGCGGCCGGGGTCTCCGACATAGACCCCTTTACCGATTTCAACGCACAAGCGCATCCACCGGTTAAACGAGGCGCTCATCATCTGCTCATAAAAGACATCGCCGGCCAGAATCACATCGGCCTGTTTGAAGGGCTTGGACAGGTCTATTCCTTCGCAAGTCTTCACCTCGACTCCGTTAAGCCCGGCATTGAGTTTAATGGCTTCGATAGCAAGGCGATCTATATCCACGGCAAGCGCGCTTTTTGCTCCCACTTTCATCGCTGCAACGGCGACCACCCCGCTTCCCGCCGCCATGTCGAGTATGCGCTTTCCCTTCACGACCTCCGGATGATCGAGAACGAAGCGCGCGACACCCTGCCCGCCCGGCCATGCAAAGGCCCAAAACGGCGGGGACAAATTGTCCCCGCGAAGGGCTTCTTCAGTCAGCTTCCACAACGGAGTCACCTCGGTCGCCATATGGAGCTTGATTTCGGGCAGGATAGACGGGCAAACAACCTGCGTCTGCGTCCGAATGAAGTCGACGGGATCGGTTTCCATGGGCTTCAATTAAATACGCGACCGACAACAATCGCCGCGAGTACGATCAAGCCAAAATCCCTGTTGGCTTTAAATCGCCGCCAGCAGTTTTCCGGATCATCGGGTTTCCACAAAACGAGTTGCACGATGGCAAAACACGCCGCAACGCCAAGCCCCCACAAGTACGCATTACCCATGCCGTCTGCTTCGACAGCACCAGCAAGGCCGAGAAACACGAGTGTCAACGCATAAAACAACGCAATCCAACGGAGCGAATTCTCGCCGAGTAGAAGCGCTGTAGACTTGATCCCTGCTTTAACGTCATCCCGTTTATCCTGATGGGCATAGATGGTGTCATACGCAAGCGTCCAGAAAATACCGCCCACATACGCAAGAAAGTGAGTCATATCGACACGGCCTGTCGTCGCGGTGCCGCCAATGAGCACGCCCCAATTGAAGGCAAGACCAAGAAATAGCTGTGGCCACCACGTGATCCGTTTCATAAG
>CAZLIG010000217.1:0-1295 GCA_964559415.1 uncultured Rhodospirillaceae bacterium | reverse complement strand
CGGATAGGTGAAAACAATGAGGAGCGACAGCGCGCCGAGGATGACGGTAGCCTTATTGAAAAGAAGAAGAATGCCCAACCCGACGATCAACAATCCAACCAGAAACAAAATCGCTTGTTGCAGAGTCACCTCGCCGCTCGCTAAGGGCCGAGACCGGGTGCGCTCCACCATCTGGTCGAGCCTTCGATCATAGATGTCATTGATCACGCATCCCGCTCCGCGCATCACAACGGCGCCAAGGGCAAACAGGAACATGAGCCACAGGTTTGGAAAATACTGAGCGGAAAAAGCGACGCCCCACCAGCAAGGCAAAAGCAAAAGCCATGTACCGGTAGGTTTGTCGGCGCGCATCAGGCGCAGATAAGGATTGGCGGGAGACTGGGGATCGGCGAGGCGCGCAAAAAAATCTAGCGCTTTTTTACGGAAACCGACTATCTGGCCAATATCCACCACGGTCAATTTCCTTTTCTTGTCATTGCCGTCTTTATTTTACATGGAGCAACAAAAGAGCGTTCCGTCGCTTCCATGCGCTGAACTTGGCTATCGACATCAGCGCCCGTTGCCGCAGCAAACTGCACAACCTTATCTCTGTTCGTGGCACAAAAGACTGGCGCTGATACTTTGGCAACTTTTTGTCCGGCTTCATTCCCGAGCCTTGTACGCAAGGAATCAAGGTATTGAACCGGATTGCCCTTCTTGTTCGATTTGTAATAAGCCATCATCGTCTGTTCCGCGTCCTGCAGCTTACTGACATTTTTGCGCGTAAAGTAAGTGTACGCCGGAGTCAACGCCCGCCCGTCCGACGCCTGTCGGCAAGTGACTGTAATAACCATCAGCTCAGAATGAAACCGAAGAAGATGCTCGGCGCGCATCTGCGCCGGGGCATAACAGCTCGGCGCGGCGAGAGCCGGAGCCGCTGAAAAAACCAGGGCCGCACCGAAGAGAAGGGGGAGAAGTTTCATGAGTCCTATGATCCGTTGTTGAGAGGCTAACACAGTCGAAAAAAGAATGAATCCCTTTTCAAGGCTTTCGGATTCGCAGCAGAATGTGGCGAGAATTTTGCCGTCGGCACAAATCTTTGCCCAAGCCGCACCTGAAGAGCATACTGTTCGTAAACAAAAGGTTAGCAAGATTCTTACATGAGAACAAAAAAAGAACTTGCACAAGAACGTCCTTTGGGCGTAAAAGAACAAAACATAAACAATACCACTGTTTCTCCCCTCTCTGTTTCCTGCTAATCAAAGGAGTTCCAAATGAGCGCCGCTCGCAACGCCAACCTCCATATCGTTGAAAAA
>CAZLIG010000216.1:0-3347 GCA_964559415.1 uncultured Rhodospirillaceae bacterium | reverse complement strand
GCTACTAGCATACGGGTTCTCATTTTTTAGCTTTTGGGGGTCCTTATATGTCTCAGCAGGATAATGGCATTTCTTCGGGTAAGAATACTCAACACGCGGCGCCAAAGTCGGATATCGAGATTTCGCAGGCGGCGACGCTTAGACCAGTCATTGATATTGCGAAAGACAGATTAGGGATACCGGCGGAGCAGCTCTCGCCTTACGGGCATACCAAGGCTAAGGTTTCGCTCGAGTATATTAAGTCGCTCAAGGAGAAAAAGGACGCGAAGCTTATCCTTGTGACTGCCATTACACCGACTCCGGCGGGCGAGGGGAAGACGACGACCTCCGTTGGGCTTCATGACGCCTTGAATGTTATCGGGAAGAAGTCGCTGCTTTGTTTGCGCGAGCCGAGCTTGGGTCCTTGCTTTGGGCAGAAGGGCGGGGCGACGGGCGGGGGGTATGCGCAAGTGGCGCCGATGGAAGATATCAACCTTCATTTTACCGGCGATTTTCATGCGGTGGGGACGGCGAATAATTTGCTCGCGGCGATGATCGACAATCATATTTACTGGGGAAATGAGCTTGGGATCGATGTGCGGCGCGTGTCTTGGCATCGCAGCGTCGATATGAACGACAGGGCTTTGCGGCATATCGTGCAGTCGATCGGTGGGGCGGGGAATGGGTATCCGCGCGAGGATGGGTTCGACATTACCGTAGCTTCGGAGATTATGGCCATCTTCTGCCTTTCGACCGACCTTGAGGATTTGCAGCGAAGGCTTGGGCAGATCATTGTCGGGCAGACGAGGGACAAGAAGTACGTGACCGCGAAGGATATTAAGGCGGTCGGCGCCATGACGGCGCTTTTGAAAGATGCAGTGCAGCCGAATTTGGTGCAGACGCTGGAGAACAATCCGGCGTTTGTGCATGGGGGGCCGTTTGCCAATATTGCGCATGGGTGTAACACCGTGATTGCGACAAAGGCGGCGATGAAGCTGGCCGATTATGTTGTGACGGAGGCGGGGTTTGGCGCGGACTTGGGGGCTGAGAAGTTTTTCGATATCAAGTGCCGCAAGGCGGAGTTAAAGCCGGATTGCACGGTGATTGTGGCGACCGTCAGGGCTTTGAAGATGCATGGCGGGGCGGCGAAGGAAGATTTGAAGGCGGAGAATTTGGCTGCGCTGGAGAAAGGGTTTTCTAATCTCGACCGGCATATTTCGAATGTGAAGAAGTTTGGAGTGCCGGTGGTTGTTTGCATCAACCGGTTTAGCACCGATACGAAGGCCGAGATGGAGCTGCTTAACAAGCTTGTTCAGAAGCGCGACGTTTCTTGCATTCTTTCGGATCATTGGGCGCGCGGGGGCGAGGGGGCGGTTGAGCTGGCGAAGGAGGTTGTTAGGACGATTGAGACGAAGCCTTCTCAGTTTAAGCCGCTGTATCCTGATGAGATGGCGTTGGCAGATAAGATACGCACGGTGGCGAGGGAGATTTATGGGGCGGCCGATATCTCCATTGATGCCGATGCGGCGAAGAAGCTGGCTGAGCTTGAGAAGAACGGGTTTGGGAAGCTGCCGATTTGTATTGCCAAGACACAGTTCAGCTTTACGACCGATCCGGCGGTGAAGGGCGCACCTTCGGGGCATGTCATTCCGGTGAAGAGCGTCAGGTTGTCGGCGGGGGCGGAGTTTGTTGTCGCCCTGTGCGGGGACATTATGACGATGCCGGGGCTGCCGAAGGTTCCGGCGGCGAATAATATAGGTGTTACGGCGGAGGGGAAGATTACGGGGTTGTTTTAAAAGTTTGTGATGGTTTTTTGTTGAGAAAAACAAATGGGATCCCCGCCTTCGCGGGGATGACGAGGTAAGGGTGACGGTGGGTTCCAGGTTTGGCGGGGGAATGGAGAGTTTGCGGAAGAAACCGAATGGGATACCCTTCGTGGGGATGACGAGGTAAGGGTGACGGTGGGTTCCAGGTTTGGCGGGGGAATGGAGGATTTTAAGGCCTCTAGTTGCTAAATATTTGGGTGTGCTACTGTCGCGGGCATTCGTGTGTGTTACATGAGGGGACTATATGTCGTTACCTTATATGAATGTTTCGGCACTTCTTAATGAGAGTGCAAATCTGGTTAGTAAGTGTGCCGTTCGGAAGATAGAACAGGCAGCAAAAGTCGGAGCGGTGGGCGTTGAGCCATCTCGTCGGGATGGGTTTGATCTCAATCTCGTTATCGTGAAGAGCTTTGGCGGAAAATATTACTCGACCACAGACTATGCTCGTGGGGCCGCACTCAAGGTTCTGAACATAGCTCATCTTGAAGAGAAAAAACATCCGATCGAATTCGTTCAACTGGATGGCATCGGATATCATCCGAAATATGCGGCGAGGCTTCCTTTGAGACTGGAGGAGATTGGCTGGATGGCTCACGCCTTGGCCATTGCGAATTTCCGGGAGGAGCTTAACGGCGCCGAAAAGAAGCTTGCCGCAGCGCGCGCGAATGTAAAAATTGTGGATGAACTTTTTGCGCCTTTGGTAACCCGGGGGTTCTCCGAACATCGTATCGGAGGAGTCATTGAGACGAAGGACGGGTATGACCTCATTTTGTCGCCGCCTGAGAGACTCTATAGCCCGAGCTTTCAGAAACTGGAGAAAAAGGAGAGAGATGTCGGAGAACTTGGAGAACGGGAAGGTTCTATTCGCGAGCGTTTTGGGTTTGTGATGGAGGGCGATGGGCGCATTAAGTTCGACCCGCAAAAAGAGAGGATCGAAAGAGAATATTTTGGGTTTTCCGAGTACGTGCAGGCGGTCGTCTTGCCCATGGATAAGCATTGGGATGGTATCGGAAAAATCGCCATTCGGGGGAAGGTCAACAAGGAGCGGTTTGAAGAGGTTTTTTGGGCCGCTTCTGCCGAGTATGACGAGAGGCTTGGAGAGGCCAATCGGATATTCAAGCGGATCATGGGCAAGAGCAAAGTCGTTTCGGAGATAAGGTCACGGGCGGGTCATATAGAATTTTCGCTTGGTCCGGTTAAGGGTACTTCAGCCTGCGCTTTGAAAGACGATTTGGTTTTTTATGGCAATCAGCTTGGGAGAACTTTTGGGTTAGAGGAAGATGTTTACAAGGGGGAGACGTACAAGCTCGAGGGCGATGTTAATTGGGGGATAACGCGGTTTAGTGTTTCTGGATCGCGGAATGTAGAAAGCGTGAAGGAATCGCTTATTCCGCCAAGAGCAAGTCGGGAGGATTTGAAGATGCGGAGGGGACCACGGGCCGGGGCGAACTTTGGGTTGGGTGGGGCCGGAGGGTAGTTCAGCACTAACATGAATTAAGTGAGGGACTGTGGATGTTTTTTTAGTCTTATGCCGCGCGGACG
>CAZLIG010000215.1:0-3362 GCA_964559415.1 uncultured Rhodospirillaceae bacterium | reverse complement strand
GAATGCCCGGACTTTGGCCGACAAGGCTGAAGAATTGAATATGGCCTACGAATATCGAAAAATCGCTGCCTTCACGAATAATGGAAATCCGGCCACGATATTGACAGACCTGCGGATTTTGAACGACGAGGGCCTCTTTGAGGGGCTGGCTCATACGCTCGCGGACAGGATTATATCTGCCGCCGCCTATTTTAACCCGGATCTCGTTCATAACGACGATCCAGATGCCCATGCACGAATGCAACAGCGCATGCTGGCGGCAGCCAGAGTACAGGTTACCGAACCAAAAACCGAAGAGTCGTGTCGGCATACGTCCGATCCAGAACCTCTTCGCAACCAGAAAGAGGATCGAACGCCTCCTTCTTCGCAGTCTCCGCAACTATAACGGCGTGCGGCGCTATCCAACCTGCCGCATCCAGCCCGCTGAAGGCTGGCGGAATCAAACCCTTCCGGTAGGGAGGGGCGAGGAAGACCAGCTTGCAGGGCGCGCCTTCGGGCGCTTGAGGCGGCTTGGTCGCATCGGCAGACATAATCCGGCATCTATCGGTCAATCCCAATGAGGCGGCGTTCTTGCGGGCTATGTTGAGGGCATCTTCGCTCAGATCGAACAGCGTGGCCCTCGCAGCCCCCCACGACAGCGATTCAAACGCCAAGGCTCCCGTTCCGCAGAAGGCATCCATGACGTTTATGTCCTCCGCAAATACGTCTCCGATATCCTTGCCCCAGTCGCGGTGAGCCAGGATATTGAAGAGTGCTTCGCGGATACGGTCCATCATGGGCCTTGTTTCCCGGTTAAGGGGGGGCTCTATTTTGCGGCCCGAGAGTGAGCCTCCGACAATACGCATTGAGAGTTCCTTATTCTATGTGTTCCTCAGTTTTTTCCTTTGCGGGCGCCGGGGGCCTGCTTGTCGCGTTGCTTGAAATAATTTCCCAGCGCCTCGTGCAGGACACGGCGCGGGATTTCTTCTATGCCGCCTCTGGGGAGCTTTCCAAGCGGAAACGGACCGAAGGCAACACGGATCAAGCGCGTCACTTGCAGGCCGAGATAGTCCATGATCTTTCGAACCTCACGGTTCTTCCCTTCGCGGATGACCACGGCCAGCCAATGATTAGTTCCATCTTCCTTCTCGGTTTCTATCTTGATCTTCACAGCTTCGTATTTGATTCCCGAAATGGTCACGCCTTTTTCGACCGACTTGAGACGAGCGGGATCGATCTCTCCGTAGACGCGTACGCGATAGTGCCGGAGCCATGCATTCGCGGGCAGCTCCATGTGCCGGGCCAGTTCGCCATCGTTCGTCAGGAGAAGAAGGCCTTCAGTGTTGAAGTCCAGCCGTCCGATGCTCATGACACGCGGCATCTCGGGAGGAAGCTTTTCGAATACCGTTGGCCTGCCCTGAGGGTCGCGCGAGGTCGTGATTGTTCCGGTGGCTTTGTGAAACCGCCAGACACGGGGTTCATCGGGCGGCTCTAGCAGCTTTCCGTCTACCTTCACGATATGCTCGGGGGTGACGTTGAAGGCTGGCGAGGTCAAGACCTTGCCGTCGACCGTTACGCGCCCGGCTTCGATCAGCTTTTCTGCATCGCGCCGCGAACAGATGCCGGATCGCGCCATCCTTTTGGCTATGCGTTCGCCTTCGAACGCGGACTTGGTCTTCGGCATAATGGGCCCTGCTCCTCTGAGTGTTATTGCAACTTTCCGTGTTATAGCGCATAGAATGAAAAGGGGTAACTACTTCTTCTACAAAGGCGATTTCCCATGACTTCCTTTATGCATCTGGCCCTCCATGAGGCTGAATTGGCTGCTCAAAGAGGCGAAGTCCCCGTCGGGGCCGCTCTTGTGTCGGCTACCGGATCCGTGTTGGCGCATGCCGGAAACCAGACAGAGGCAGACGCCGATCCGACGGCTCATGCAGAGATTCTTGTCTTGCGAAAAGCCGCCGCGTCCAGGGGATCTCCCCGCCTTTCGGATTGCGATCTTTATGTCACGCTCGAACCTTGCGCCATGTGCGCTGCCGCGATCAGCTTCGCCCGCATTCGACGCGTCGTTTTTGCCGCTTACGATCCGAAAGGCGGCGCTGTCGAACACGGTCCGCGCTTTTTCAAACAACCGACATGCCATCACGCACCGGAAGTCGTTGCGGGCGTCGAAGAGAAACGCGCCTCGGAACTCCTCAAGTCATTCTTCTCGAGCAGACGCTAACGCGTTTATTCCGTTCATTATTCCTTAGGAATTACAGGAATACACATAAGCTATTCCACCGCGCGCGGATTCGTTTTTTAGATGTGCGCATGTTCTTCGACATCTCCTTTGCACGCATCGCTCTCGATGCGCGGTGAGATTTTTTTCTCTCTCACTCTCTTCTTCTCGACGTAAAAAAAATGTTGCTCGCTTGCAACGCGCCGGGATGATGAGTCACGTTTCGCCGCCAATCGTCCTCTCATGTTCAAAATTTTTGTTGACTCTTTTTCGCGACGGACACAACATCACCTCACTCTACTCTAGTCATCAACTTATGGAGGTCATTATGGCTGCTAAGAAAAAGGCTGCTAAGAAGAAGGTTGCTAAGAAACCCGCTAAGAAAGTTGCCAAGAAGAAGAAAAAATAAATCATGCCGCCTAACGGCGGTATGATATTTTGATCTTCAACCCCCGTTCGGTATGCTAAGCGATCGCTGGCACGCCGAACGGGGGTTAAGTTTTATGGGGCCTTTTTAATGCGGCCATTATTGACTTGGATGAATTTCATTTCTGCTTTTTTGTTTCCCGTTCAAAATACATAAAACGGTTTTTGAAAACTCATAACGTCCCCCTGTCTTTTTGTTCCTCAGGCTGGCTTGAATATCCAATTTCTTTTTTGACCGTTCGTTCTGAGGGAGCCTCGGCATCCGTTTTTTTTGATTTTTGGCACGGGATGACCAATTCAACAGCAGATCAAGTGATTCGTTTGGAGAATAAATCATGGCCCAAAACGGCCCGGCTATCGGGCCATCCTTTGAGTGCCCCCCCCTGGTTCCTTATATATATGCCTACCCCCGGCTCAGCCTTTTGCCGTCTTGAAGTTAACCAAAAAATCCCGCTTGGCGAACCCAAAGAGTGTTGCTATAGAGAACGCCGTGTGCGGGTATGGCGGAATTGGTAGACGCGGCAGACTTAAGTATTGGGTCGCTGTCCTGGAAACGGTTCAGTCGTAAGCTGTCAAATTCGGTGAACGCTTCGTTTTTTATAAACGGTGCCAATACCGAGCCAAGCCTGAGTAATCAGGAAGGTGTAGAGACTTAACGGCAGCCACCTAACGGCTTTTGCCCATGGTGAAGATAAAGTCCAGACCACAAACGGTTTCGGCGATTTGCGCCGGGATA
>CAZLIG010000214.1:0-3389 GCA_964559415.1 uncultured Rhodospirillaceae bacterium | reverse complement strand
ACTGTGCGTCCGGCAGCGTCATATGATCCAAATGCTTCGTGGTTCACGCCTAAAGTCAGAAGGGCACCAGCTCCCGATTGGATGGCTGCGTCCAATGAGTATGTTCGTTCGCCGAGATGGATAACTCCTTATGCGTCAACCGCACCCGGGCCGATCTATTATCGCCCGCCTGCATGGACAAGACCCACCGTCCAGACTGCGCCAAAGGCGCAGCCTTATATCGATCCTTGATAAACGGCGTTTCGTTTAACGGATATAGATGTGGACTTCAGGCGATTGAACGGTTCTGGCTTGCGTGCTTGCCGTGTTGATCCGCGACGGCGACAGGCCCAGCGAAATCAACGAACGCTTCACACCGTCCGCATTTCTCTTTGCCGTTTGTTGCATGTCTGCCGTTTCTGCCGGATCTCCGCTGCTTGGCGAAACCGCCACAACCGAAAACTCTGCGTTCGGATGGCGTTCGATCGCTGCTCCAACGGCTTGAGCGAGCTGTTGCTCGTATTCAACGTTGGGCTGATTGAAGCGGATAAGAACAAGCAGGTGGCCCGAAGAAGAGGGGAGGGCCATGCTGTCTTGACCCATGCTGGCTTGGGGCGGCATTTCAACCGCTTCGGTCAGCGAGCTTTGCGTCACCGGAGAAGCCGGGGCCGCATGCGGCGCCATAGCAGGAGCTGCGTTGGCAACCGACATCAAGGTGGGCCTGTTTACGATAACCGGGCGGTTGGCGAGGCTGTTGCCAAGCATTTCGCCACGGCTGATCGAATACGCCAGAGCTTGAAGGTTGGAACGTTCGCTGGACAGATAGCTCGTCTGGCGTTGAATGTCCGCAGTCGTTTGATTGCGCAGGTAATCCAACTGGACGACCATGCGGCTCACTTCATCGCGAAGCATCTTTAATTGATCGTGATCTTCGTCGATAGCGCCGGAGAGATCAAAAGCGGCCTGGATCGAGTCAAGCAAGTAGGATGCAACGGAAGCATCCGCATCTACGGAAACGAGCAGGGAGTTCAGCTTGTCGAGCGAGGTCGAGACTTCGTTCAGGCTCGAGTCTGCTTCTTCCCATTGTCTCAACAGGATCGGGTTACCTTTTGTGGTTCCGTTTTGCAGGCGAGCGGTGATGGCGGCCACGGTGCTGTGATACTGGACAGCTCCGGCTGCGCCGCTGGTGCGCAAGATGGCAAACTCGTTGGAGTTCAGGCTGACCGACGAGCGGAGTCTGACGACTTCGTCATGCAGGCCTTGAGCCCTGTTGCCGACAACGGTGCCGCTCGAGGGGCCGAAGTTCGTGAGACCGTCTGACGTTGCATTGGCGGTTGCCAGAGCAAGCGAGGGGTCAAGTTGCGTCGGCGCTTCCGGCGGACGCGCCTCGCTGACGACTTGCGTCGCCCCCTCGCTAGCCGCAGAACGCTTTGGGGATTTAGCCCAAGCGGGAGCCGCCATAACTGAGAGGGCCGCTATAACGGCAACGAGACTATATTTGAATTTTTTCATGTCTTTGATCGACATCGTGCATCACCCTGTTGGTAACCGCGAAGTTGGAAATCTATCGCCCGAATCTCTTCATGTCTAATGGATAGTTTTCAAGAATCCAAGCCCTTGCATAAGAATTTCTTTGAATGACCCTGGACTGTAGCATTTTGGTCGGCCATTAATGGAAAATTAGGGTTTGGCGATGAAACTCAACTACCTATGCCTGCCTGTTTTTGGCCTCGGCCTGCGTGGGCTTTCTTCCCCTTCGATGATGCTTAATGCCATGCTGCCTGTCAGCTTGTCGGCGCGCTCCAGCTTAACAAGTACGGGTTGCGTCAGCTGATATACTCTTTTGGTTCGGCGGCCGACCAGTGCCTGCCTTTTTTCGTCGTGGATATAGTAGTCGTTGGGGAGGGCTTCTATCGGGATGATCCCGTCAGCTCCCGTTTCGTCAAGCCGGGCGAAAAGACCAAACCTTGCAACGCCGCTGATGCGGGCTTGAAAACTTGCTCCGACGCGATCGGCCAAAAACAGTGTCATATACCTATCGGTTGCGTCGCGTTCCGCTATGGCCGATCTTCGTTCGGTCGTTGAAATATGGTCCGCAATGTCTTCTATCTTTTCAATTTCCAGGTCTGTGAGCCCGTCGCTGCCTAGCTTGCAGGTGCGAATAAGCCCCCGGTGCACGATCAGGTCTGCATATCTGCGGATCGGCGAGGTGAAGTGAGCATATTTTGCAAGGGCAAGGCCGAAGTGCCCGATGTTCTCTGCACTATATATAGCTTGCGATTGACTGCGCAGCATCATTTCGTTGACGACCTGCGCATGCGGAGTACCTGCGGCGTTCTCGAGAATTTGGGTTAGAAACCGCGAATGTAATTGTTTTTCAGGAACGAGGCTGATGCCGAGCGTATTGAGAAAATCTCTCAGGCTTTCCAGTTTTGTTTCGTTCGGTCGGTCGTGGATGCGGTACAGGCACGGACTGCCTTTGCCTTCGAGTTGTGCCGCAGCGGCCACGTTGGCTGCGATCATGAACTCTTCGATTAACTTGTGGCTGTCAAGGCGCTCGCGGATTTTTACTGCTTTAACTTGCCCGTTTTTAATTTCGACTTTGCGTTCGGGCATGTCGAGCTCAAGCGTCCCTCTTTTTACGCGTGCTTTCATCAGGCATTGGTAGGCGCCGTAGAGGGGCTCGATAATTTTGTCGACCAGCGGGGCGGTTGTCTTGTCCGGTTTTCCGTCTTTGGCGGCTTGGACTTGTTCATAGGTTAACCGTGCATGGGATCTCATAAGCCCGCGTACGAAAGTCCAGCGGCTCAGCTCACCGGCTTTGTCGAGCCAAAGATGAACGGCAAGGCAGGCCCGGTCGACTTTGGGCATAAGCGAACAGAGACCATTGCTGAGAGCTTCCGGCAACATCGGGACAACCCGATCCGGAAAGTAGGTCGAATTGCCTCGCTCATAGGCGGTTTTGTCTAGGGAGCTGCCCGGTTTGACGTAGTGCGATACGTCGGCAATGGCGACAAGCAAGTGCCAGCCGTCCCCGTCTTTTTCGGCAAAGACAGCGTCGTCGAAATCGCGGGCGTCTTCTCCGTCAATGGTTATGAGGGGGATGGATCGCAGATCCGTTCTGCTGCCAAGGGAAATCGGTTTTGCGGATTTGGCTTCCGACAATGCGGATTCGGAAAACTCATCCGGGATTTCATAGGTCGCTATGGCAATTTCGCTTACGGCGCGCGGCGAGTTTATATCGCCAAGAACTTCGATCAGCTTTGCTTCGGGCGACATCCATCTGCGTTTCGATTTTATCTTTTCGGCGACGGCAATCGCGCCTTCGCTTGGGGATAAATCAGGAGCGATATGCAGATTGTAGTCGCAACGCTCGCGTCTGCTTGTCGGTTGCAAGATCCAGCCTTTTT
>CAZLIG010000213.1:308-3394 GCA_964559415.1 uncultured Rhodospirillaceae bacterium | reverse complement strand
GCTGCCGCCAAGCGTGTAAGCAAGACAGTCCCCAAAGGACATAGCGGGTATCTTCTTCATTTGTTCTTTCCCGTAGAGCGAAAGCCCGACCACAGCGATCACCGCTGTGAGAATGACCGCGCCTATCACGCAGGCAAGGGCTGTGCGTCGTTTCCTTCTCTTGACACGAAGTTCCGGGGTTATGGCTTCTTTGGTTTTCATCTATGGTTATTCCTTCTTGCCGTTCTCCGCGTCCTTTTCATTGAGCAGGCACACGCCAACGCATGTTAGGCCAATGCCCAGCATCGTAAAGCAGGATTCCGTTTCGATCAGATGGAGGTTGGATAAAACGATCACCGCGACGCCCATGGCGACGGCAAGCGCTTTGAGGATCATGTTGATGAGTTTCGCGTTTTTCATGGTGTATGGTTCTCCTTATCATAATATAGTTTATTTGGTCACGATCATTTGTCCGCAAACTGATGCGCAAGCAGGCGCGTCACGGCTTCCTCGTCATAGCGCATGGAGTTGTTCGCGAGCATACTCGCCATGCCGTGCACCATCAGAAAGCGTGCGGTGAAGGCCTCCCGCGCCTCTGCCTCGCTGATGCCGTATCGCTTGGCGAGCCCCTCGATCATCGGCTGAACGGATTCGTCGCCCACCACTTCCTCAAGGCTCTGCTGCGAAAAGTGGTCGGACTGGAACAGCAGGCGGAACAGATACTTTTCCTCCGCTGCAAAGCGGACGTAGGCCGCGCCGATCTGCAGCATGGATGGCTCGCCGTTCTGCGAGGCCTCGATGAACGCGGTCTGATATTCTTCGGCGCGCCGGTGTAACTCCCGCCGTATCTCGTCCACTGTTTCAAAGCAGTACATGACAGGGTGGGTGGAACAGTTGAGCCTGCCGGCCACGGAGCGGGCGTTTACGCTCTCTATCCCGCACTCTCGCGCCAGCGCAAAGGCAGCGTCCAGTATCATCTCTTTTGTGAACTTTGTTTTTGGCGGCATAGCTCGATCTCCTTTTGTGGAATATTTATTACGCAACGTACGTAACATAACATACGTTCCACCGTTTGTCAACAAGGAATACGAAAAAAACGCCGCCGAATTCTTTCGGCGGCGCGGTCTGGCACAGATCCCACTATTGAATGACGTCAGTTTTCAATATCCCGTATAGGTAATAGTCGCACCAAGTGGACACCATCTTGCCCTGACGGATAAGCCCCTCGCGGGTAAAGCCTGCCTTTTCGAGCATACGCACGGAGGGCGTGTTTCGCACATCCACATCCGTCCAAAGGCGCTGAAGCTCGGTCTCATCAAAGCAGAAGCGCACGATCTCACGCAACGCCTCGGTCGCAAGTCCCCGCCCGTGATACTTCTCCGACAGGCGCAGCGCGACCTTCGCCATGCGGTCGTTCTCTATGAGATACACCCATGTCTCACCGACGACCTTGCTTTCTTCCTTTAGCACGACGCCCCAATGAAAGCTCTTGGCGGGCTTTGGCGGCGCGGCAAACAGCAGCTCCGGATTCTTGTCCGCTTTGCCCGGGTTTTTGCCCCAGTATTTGTACAGCGCCTTGTTGGGCGTCCATTCCCGCAGATCGTCCGCGTCGGCGGTGGTCATGGCGCGAAGGCACAGCCGGGGCGTATCCAGCACGGGCTTGTGTTCGATATAATCCGCTAAACGCATTTTTGCCTCCTAAAAGTTGAACTCGCTCTCCCAGTCAAAGTCGCCGCTTTCCTCAACATTCTTCGGCCAATGCGCGCACCAGTCGGGCACCGCGGGGCTCTCCACGCGGTCAACGCTGGGCGTATAGGGCTTGATGTCAAGCACGGGCGTGCCGTCCATTGCGTCTATCCACGCAAGGCCGATCACGCCGTTTTCGATGTCAAGATAGGTCACATAGGCGGGCGACACGGCAATGGGGTTGGGGCGCCGGGGCGAGCGCGTGGCAAACACGCCCAGCACCTCCGGGCCGTTTGTGTACGGCTTATCCTCCGTCAGCACAGAACGCTGCGTTGCCTCGTCGCACTTGTCAAACCACCAGAGTATTTGAACATAAGAAAAGCCCGCAAGCCCTTGAAGCGCCGCACGGTATTCGGGCGCAATGACGACCGAAAAGCCGTCCTCACCGCAATGCACCGTACCGATTTGATTCAACGTAAACTGCATGATAAAAACCTCCGAAACAACTTGATCACGACGTCGTAATTCCATTGTAGCGGAAGTATTTTATACTTCAAGGGGTTATTTTCGGGCAGCGCATACAGCATATTGATCGTGCGAAACATCTCCCCCGCAGGCGGGACAGACCCAGTCATTGTCGCTCTTTTTCACCTTCTTGTGCAGATGCGTAAGCACCGCGCCGCCGCATTTGGGGCACATCGTTTCCTCGTACTGCCACAGACGCTTCATAAAGGCGACTTCCTCCGCACGGCTCTTTGTATACATAGTCATTCCTCATATCGCAGGTACCGTTCCAGATGCTGCTCATCCAACTCGTCGAGCAGCCGCTTCATCGGAACATAGACTAATTCGCCGTTGCTGTCGAGATGTTCAATTTGAAAGTAATCGATCCATCCTTGTAATGCCAGCGTGGTTCCGTCATCAAGGAGGAACTTGATGCGGTAAACGCCATCGTCGTCTTCGCTCATGTCCATGCCGCGATAGCACGGAAACATCATCGATCCGGAAACTTCCAGCTCAATGCTCACGATCCGTCTGCCGATGCAGCCGCCAAACATGGTGCGAACGGCATATATATCCCCGTTCGGCTCAGGGTATCGTGGCAGGTCGGCAGTATTGAAACCCAGTAATACGGGCCCGCTGCCGCTAAATTCGGCTTCCATGCTGTCTCCGTCATCAAATATGATGCAAATGCAGCCATCAGTCTCAATGCCGCATGAACAGGCGGTTTCGTATATGTTCTCCATATCACACAGGTTTCCGATGATATAGTCGAGCTCTGATGGCCGCATATCGGCAATTACCCTGCCCACGATGCTGTGTTCGCGGAAGAAGCCCTCTATGTCGGTTATAGCCGCCATCAGCTCGCGGCCGTCTGGCATTTTATGCTTCATAGTTGTCACCTCACTCAAAAAAAGTGA
>CAZLIG010000213.1:0-298 GCA_964559415.1 uncultured Rhodospirillaceae bacterium | reverse complement strand
ATTTGCATGTACATGAACTGAGGGGTTGCGCACTTTGACAACTGAATGACCGTCCAGGCAGAAATACGCCGCCATGACCCCACCGGAAACGGTTGGGCGAGCGCCCCGAAAGGGGGCGACACAGCGCCAAGCAAGGTTGCCTGTCAGGAAGCTGTTTTAGGGTAGAACGGCATATGGCTGGTCGGCACGTGTGTCCGCAACATCAGGCTGCACAAGAGGCAATCTGAATCACAAGGACAATGACTCCAATAATAACGGCACAACCGACGCCGCCGCCACCGCCGCCGCCACCGCCGCC
>CAZLIG010000212.1:0-3395 GCA_964559415.1 uncultured Rhodospirillaceae bacterium | reverse complement strand
CACCCCGCCGGACTTCGCCAACCGGATGCTCGACACGCTGGCCGAGGCGTGGGCCACCGACCACGGCGGCGCGAACCTCTGGGCCGACAAGTCGGTAAAGTTCCTCGATCCCTGCACCAAATCCGGCATTTTTCTGCGCGAGATCACGCGCCGCCTTACCACGGGGCTGGCGCAGGAGATTCCGAATCTGAAAAAGCGCGTCAATCACATCCTGACCAAGCAGGTGTTCGGCATCGGCATCACGCAAATCACCAGCCTGCTCGCGCGGCGCAGCGTGTATTGCTCCAGGCACGCCAGCGGCAAGCACTCCGTCGCCAAATCGTTCGCCAGCGACGACGGCAACATCTGGTTTCAGCGCCTCGAACACACTTGGGATGGTGACAAGTGCCAGTATTGCGGCGCGGGCAAGTCCGTTTTCGACCGTGCGGCAGGACTTGAAACCCATGCCTACGCGTTCATTCACACCGACAATATCAAATCTCGGCTCGCCGAACTATTCGGAGGTAAAATGCAATTCGACGTAATCATTGGAAATCCGCCGTATCAACTTAACACGGATGGATTCGGAACACAGGCGCGCCCAATCTATCAGGATTTCGTTCAGCAAGCCAAGAAACTCGAACCGCGCTATATGTCATTTGTGATTCCGTCGCGATGGTTCTCGGGCGGCATGGGTCTTGACGAGTTCCGTGAATCGATGCTCACCGATGATCGCCTGCGCTCGATTGACGACTATCTTAGCGCGTCCGACGTTTTTCAAGGAGGAATGGGGGGCAAGGGCGGCGTTTGTTACTTCCTCTGGGATCGCGATAATCCGGGAACATGCAAAGTCTCTACCCACTTTAAAGACTGGCCTGTTTCGACAGCCACGCGTCCGCTTCTTGAAACAGGCGCTGACGTGTTCATCCGATTTAATGAAGGACTTTCGATACTCAAAAAGGTTGTTTCCGTCGAAACAGGTAGCAGGATGTCCTTGGAGCTTCCAGAGTCGAAGATGTTCATGCAGTTGGTCAGTTCAATCGGTGCGTTTGGACTTGAAAGCACTTTTCGAGGTAAAGATCAGAAGTCAAAAAACGACCTCAAGGTTTACAGGAATGGTGGTGTCGGATATGTAGCTAGATCTGAAATCACCAAAGAGCGTGACGTTTTTGACAAGTGGAAGGTTTTTATTGGTCGTGCTGCCCCCGGCACCGGCAATAAAGATACGTATCCACACAAGATCATCAGCACACCATTCCTCGGCGAGCCTGGAAGCATATCGTCATGGACGTATATGTTTATAGGGCCGTTCGATTCTAAATCTGAAGCCGAGAGCGTCTTGTCCTACCTAACCTGTCGGCTGACGCGATTCCTCATTCTCTTGCACAAGCCATCGCAAGACACAACACGCAGAGTTTATACGTTTGTTCCGAAACAAAATTGGACTAAGAATTGGAATGACGAGATACTGTACAACAAATACGGCATCACCCCTACTGAGATTGCATTCATCGAGAAAATTGTCCGGCCCATGAACCTCAACGAACCCGCCGACGACTAACCCTCTCGCAAAGCACCTGACCCCGAAGCCATAGACGGAACAAAGCCATGCCTAAAAAGAAATCACCGAACAGCCTGCGCATCCGCAACAGTACTGCGGAGTTTCTGACCTTCGCCTACCAGACGGGCGGCGACGGGGTGGAGGTGCGGGTGCAGGACGGAACGATCTGGCTGTCGCAGAAGAACATGGGGCTTCTCTTTGAGACCACACCGGAAAACGTGTTGATGCATCTCAAGAACATCTACGCCGAAAACGAACTGCCTGAGGCGGCAACTGCTAAAGAATATTTAGCAGTTCAAACCGAAGGGACCCGCCAGGTTCAGCGAAGCATCCTGCATTACAATCTGGATGCGATCATCGCGGTGGGCTACCGCGTGAATTCCATGCGCGCCACGGCATTCCGGCAGTGGGCTACGGGGGTTCTGCGGGATTACACGCTGCGGGGCTATGTGCTGGACCGGAAGCGCATGGAGAACGGGGCGTTCCTCGATGAGGATTACTTCGAGCGGTTGCTGGAGGAGATCAGGGAAATCCGGCTATCCGAGCGGCGGTTTTACCAGAAGATCGCCGACATCTATGCCACGGCGATGGATTACGACCGGGACGCGCCGATCACCAAGGCGTTCTTCGCCAAGGTGCAGAACAAGATGCATTACGCCGTCCATGGCCACACCGCCGCCGAGTTGATCGCCGCGCGCGCTGGCCATGCGAAAGAGCACATGGGGTTGACGACCTGGGCCAAAGCCCCCGGCGGCAAAATACTGAAGAGCGATGTCCTGGTGGCCAAGAACTATCTGACAGAGACTGAACTCGCGGATCTGGGGCGCATCGTGAACGCCTACCTCGACCTGGCAGAAAGCCGGGCTAAACGCCGCGTGCCCATGACGATGGAGGATTGGTCGAAGCGCCTCGACATTTTTCTCGCGGCGGATGAAAGGCAAGTGCTGCAGGATGCCGGGCGGATCAGCGCGGAGATCGCCCGGGAGCACGCCGAGGGCGAGTTCGAGAAATACCGCGTGATTCAGGACCGGCTTTTCCAAAGCGATTTTGACACTTTCGCGGCGCTGGAGAAAGGTGACGAGGACAAAGGCGATGAGTAAGAACATCGAAGATATTTTAGCGCCGAAGCCGGAGGCGCGTCCGCGCATCTACGCCTACTCGATTGACGACGAGGCGCACGCGGGCTTGCTCAAGGTGGGGCAGACCACGCGTGACGTGAAACAGCGCGTGGCCGAGCAACTCAAGACAGCCAGAATCAAGAACTACACCATCGTGCTGGATGAGGCTGCCGAGCGCGACGACGGCACGATCTTCAGCGACCACGACATGCGGGCGGCACTGGTCCGGAAGGGCTTTCAGAACGTCGAACTGGAATGGATGCGCTGCACGGTCAAGGACGTGAAGACCGTCCTCACCGAGTTGCGCACCGGGCGGCGGTTCACCGGCACGCACTCCGAGACGTTCGCGATGCGCCGGGAGCAGGTCGAGGCCGTGAACAAGACCTGCGACTACTTCCGCTCCATCTGGGCCGAGAAGAAGAAAATCGTCCCGCGTTTCCTGTGGAACGCGAAGATGCGGTTTGGAAAAACCTTCACCACGTATCAGCTCGCCAGGAAACTCGGGGCGAAGCGCGTGCTCGTTGTGACCTTCAAGCCTGCCGTGGAGGATGCGTGGCAGACAGACCTCGAATCGCACACGGACTTCGACGGTTGGCAGTATCTCTCGCGCAATTCCGGCAGTGACCCGACGAGCGTATCGCCCAAGAAACCGCTGGTCTATTTCGGTTCGTTCCAAGATCTTCTGGGCCGGGACGACGCGGGCAACATCAAGGCCAAGAACGAATGGCTGCACACGG
>CAZLIG010000211.1:0-3413 GCA_964559415.1 uncultured Rhodospirillaceae bacterium | reverse complement strand
TCGCGGCAGGATTCCGGCCTCGCTTTCGCGCAATCGCAACCCAACACCTTTGGCTACAACCCGCGTTCCGAGGTCACCAGCGCGGTCATGTACACCAACGCCTACGGCTATGTGTATGACCCCATCGGCAACCGGCTGTTATCTTCCTCGAACTCCGAGACGAACACATACGTTGCCAACAGTCTGAATCAATATTCCAATATTACCTTACAGGCTTACAGCTCTCAGCCTGACAGTCTTTTTCCCTCCTACGACGCCGACGGCAACATGACCGCCACGGACGACGGTTGGCACTACACATGGAACGGTGAGAATCGGCTCATTCTCGCTTCCAACGACACTCATGTTGTTGCCTACGCTTATGACTTCCAAGGCAGGATGGTCTCCAAGGCGATCGATGGCGCATTCCGCTCTTATCTTTGGGACGACTACAACATCATCCGCGAGGACGTTGCCCACCAATCATCAACTATTAACCCAGAACCCTTCTCCGTCACCAACTACAACACCTGGGGCCTCGATCTTAGCGGCTCTCTCCATGGCGCGGGCGGTGTCGGCGGGCTTCTTTCCGTTACTACCACCAGTCCTGACCAGCCCAACTGTCTAGCCACCTATTACCCTTCTTGTGACGCCAACGGCAACATCACCGAGTATGTTGCCCAAGACGGCACTATTGCAGCGCATCGCGAATATTCGGCCTTCGGCGAAACCACGGTTCTTGCCGGTGCCCTTGCCGATTCCTTTACTCACGGGTGGAGCACCAGACCGTGGTGTAATGTCACTGGATTGAATGAGTACTTATACCGTAAATATTATCCAAAATATGGGAGATGGCCATCCAGAGATCCGATCAATGAGCTTGGAGGGCCGAAAGAAGTTCATGGAGATCGTGTCCGGGTTTCCGAAATGTACTTGGACCCAAGTATTCGAGGATTTTTGGGTATATGGGAGGAGGTCGACTACGTCTTTAGCGGCAACGCTCCAATTCACAAGTACGACTATCTGGGGCTCGCCGCCGATTGTGCGTGCCCAGCTGGGTCAAAGAAGGGCAAGAAGCAGAATCCCGACAATTTCAAGAAGACGGATGGAAAGTGTACTTCTCCGTTTGGCGATAATCCTGTAGGGCACTCTTCTACGAGCTTTCTGTCTGTATGTTTGACGCACGATAAGTGCTACGCAAGTTGCAATGAAACCAAGGGCGGTTGCGATGATGCTTTCAGACAGGGTCTCCAGAATCTGTGCGATAGCGTCGCGGCTACTTATGGAAAGGGCTCTGGTGTGGCCAAGAGCTGTTATCTTTGGGCTGGTATATACCTAGCTGGTGTTCAGAATTTTGGGGATTCTTGGATTGCGGGTAGTCAGTCATGGTCGAAGCTTCAGAAGGATGCCTGTTTGGAGTGCTGCTGTGACTAGACGAAGGAGATGGTGCATCTTTTCTGCTGTCCCGATGGTCATCCTGCTGTGGAATGTGGCATGGCCAATGGCGCTGTATATTCGTGCACGTCTGTCCCGGTCAACGCCTTCAGAGGAGCACAGCGGCGTGTTCCTTGGCGTATACGCGATAGACGATCTGGTCATCGGTCGTGAAGGCAACTATGTGAACACCCCTTTTTCTAGACCCTACCTGGTTGGAGAGTCCGCTCGGCTGAAGTTATCCATCTCACCCGAGAAGGTTGCACTGTCAACTGCAATGGCAAATGGGCACGAGTTCACGGAGACCTACGCTATTGGTCACGACGTCTTCTGCCTTGGCGATGGTAGCTTCGTCTTCTACTCGTCGTCTTTGAACTTTGGCCAGATCCTTCCGGGCACCACCTATGCTACGACTGCGTGTCGGGTCGAGGTTTCCCCCGAATCCCTCTCTGTCTCGGCCGAGGAGAACCAAGTTGGTTTGGGTTTCTTTCTGATTCCCAAGGTTCAGAAGACCACGTTCACGAAGAGCTTTTCCGCTGTGTCAGATCATCTTCGGTAGGACGTGCGAAGGTTCCCGCCGCTGCCGCGGCGGTCGCCTACGATCCTCGCGCCTACGGCGCTCGCCTCTACGCTATCCCGTTCCGTCTAAAGTACGTCCAAGGATGATTTCTGACAATGAGCATATGATTACGCAGGAAAGACTAACTGCGATAAGCAATTTTTGAATGATATGCTCAAGCTTTGTGCTTCATGTGCGTCGAATGGAAAACCGAAGTATATATGGGTATCGTGTGGCCCTCGCGTCCCCAAAGGAGGGCGGCGCATGTGCAAAAAATTACTGACTGCGGAGCAATGGGAACGACGCTGTGAACGGTTTGCCCGACTTTACTACAGCGCAGTCTCAAGACTGGGAGACTCCTCTTATGCTGAAGGACAAGATGATGGATGCGAAGATTGTTGTTGCCCATAAATTGCTGTGCCTGATGCCCTTTCTGTTGGATGCTTGTTCTGGTTCAGGGCTGTGTTAGTCTTTACGTTTTGGCTTAGTCCCAGGCGTGGCTATTGGCGGGCGGCCTGCGCCCATTCGCGCTTTCCAGCGTTTGAACGTCGCGTACGGAATCGCGGTCACTCGACAGATTTCCGCTTGGGTTATAGGCTCCTGCTCCCGCAACGTGTCCATACGCTTGATGAAGATAGAAGATCGTGTTATGTTCGCACCGTTCTTGCGTGGGACAGTCAGAAAGGCGGAGAAAATATGGCAGGCGATGTGACGCGGTGCTTCGGCAACGTGAGGCGGTTGAGGGAGTTTGATCCGGAGGTGTTGTGCGCGGCGCTGAGGCACTTTCAAGAGGATTTGGCCACGGGCGCGATTCATCTGCCCGGCAAGGGCGTGAAGGCGGACAAGGATAACATGCCCTATGAGGCGATCAGCAAGCACCTTGTCGAGGGGGAGGTTTCAGATGAACTTGACGATCTGCTGTTTTACGTCTGCGAACTCGGCAACGAGGACGGGTGGGAGAACGTCAAGACTGAGGCCAAGGAAAACGGACTGCGCGTTGACGACCGTTCTGACGGGCTGAGCTACACGGGGTGTGTGCTTCAGGCTTGGCTGACGGATTGGCCGCACAACAAGTCGCTGCTTGAGAAGAGCGCGGCGCGCACGCAGATGTGCAAGCTGTCCGCGTATGTCTACTGCCCGATGACGAGCGACTTGCGCGAACACTACCGGAAACCGGACCGCAAAGGGTTGAAGGCGCTGGAGTCGAGAATCGCCGAGCATTTCCGACAGAAGGGGCACGGCAAAGGGACGCGGCTGATCCCGTACGATTTTGACGATGAGATCTGGTTCATGGTCAAGTATCCCGGGCGGGTGAAGATCATGCAGGTCTATTCGGACGGCGAGGAAGATGTCGACCGGGTGATCCCTGGGAAATTCGACGCCGTGGTGTACGACAAGGTACACGGTTTCCTGCGGATGAACACGAAGAATGTGGCGGAGC
>CAZLIG010000210.1:0-3425 GCA_964559415.1 uncultured Rhodospirillaceae bacterium | reverse complement strand
TACTACATCGAAGAACTTTCGGAAGAAGAGCGCGAAGCCCTGCCCGACCTCTACGAAGGCGACCAGTTCGAATTCGAAGAGCTGGAACGCACAGAACACCGCGCCCCGAGAACCGAACGCACCCAGCCGCCCGAAGAGCGGAAGCAAGCAACGACCTTCGCCGGAACGGATGCCGACCTATCTGCGGTCATCCCAACGGCTGGCGGCATGGAAGAAGTCCCCGACTTCTCCGAAGTCGAACTCCCCGAACACCTCAAATCCTTCCTCGCCCACACCGCCCAGCAAATCAACGAAGGCCTGGCCACCGGCAAAAAAGCCGAATAAAAACAAGCGGTAAAGCAACTTAAAATTGCCAATTGCTTTCGTTCTTTCTTGTGTATGTTACACATAGAAAACCGCTTTCATTTCAAATGGAAAAGTAATTATGACCAGCACTTTTATTCAACCCGGCAAAAAAGCCACCTTAGAAGAACTTGAACGCATCCAAGCGCTATCGGCTGTGGCATTGGTTAAAGGCGTGAACGCTGTTGACGCTACGACAGAACTAGAAGAAAAAATAACCGCTTCCATTGACAAGAAAATCATCCTTAAAGAGTTCTTAAAAAATACATTCACAATACCGCTCACATTTTTAAGCTCAAACTTGGGATTGAAACGCAAAGCTCTGGAAATAGCCCTCAAACGCTACAACAACTTTCTGAAAGTCTATGTCCCGGCAACAACGCCAGCTGAAAGAGTAATGCTATTTCCCCTTGGCGACCGCATAACCGAAAGAGACGTTGAGGTTGTAAAATCCATCAAAGGCCTCACAACGCTTGCCGAGCTGTACGAGAATACAAAAGCAGCTCAGGATTTAACCCCTTCTCTTTCCGGCAAATCCGCAGCGCCCCCCAAAGGGCAAAACACCCCTAATCCATAATCAAGGCACAAATACCTCATCATCGCGAAGACGGGGTTACTCCCCGTTAGGCCCTCAAATCCCCTCCCCCTCGCGGGACTCGGAGCCTAAAAACTCCGACGCCAAGGCCGAAGGCGGTCAGGGCGGGGGGAGTCCCGCAATCCCTTCGTTTTCCGATTTCCTCCCATTGTCATCCAGCGCGCCGCGTCTGCGACGTCATACGACTCAAATCCATTCCCGCCCCAACAATGCCCACATCGCCGTATTGTCGACTCGCCCCCCCGAAGCTAAGCTTTACCAAAATAACCACAGGGATGACCCGACCATGAACCTCCGCGCCTCCGCCGTCCTGCTCGCTACCCTTTTCCTGGCCGCCCCCGCCCTCGCAGACGAGCCAAGGCCTGACGACACCGTCTCCTTCGACCTCTCCGCCGAAGAATGGGTAACCACCAAAACCGCCCGCGTAACGCTCGATGTCGAAGCCGCCGTGAATGCCGCAAACGCAGGCACCATGCGGAACGAGATGACCAAAGCCGTCAACGACGCCGCAAAAGCCGACTGGCGGCTCATAAGCTTCAACCGCACCCAAGACCAAACAGGCATGGAGCGGTGGAGCGTCTCCTTCGAAGCGCGCGTCCCCGAATCCGCGCTCAACGGCTTGGCCGACGCCGCCAAAAAGACCAGCAAAGCCGGAATGCAAATCAAGGTCGGCAACATCGACTTCCAGCCCTCCCGCGAGGAAATGGAAACCGCCCGCGCCGCCTTGCGCATAAAAATATACAAGCAGGCAGGAGAACAACTCTCTGCGCTCAACGCCGCTTTACCCGGCCGCACCTACCGCCTCGCCCAAGTCGTGTTCGAATCGGACGTCCCCTCCCCGGCCCCGATCCGGATGCTTCGATCCAAAAGCGCCGGCGCAGGAGAAATGGCCATGTCCTCCCCGGCCTACGCCCCCGACGCAGTCATGAGCAACGAACTCTCAAGCAAACTCACCCTTACCGCCCACATCGCCCTCGCCGCCACCCCGCCATCCCCTCGCCCATAGCTCAAGCCAAGGCCAACGCCTAAACTCTTAACCGTCCCCTCTAAGGCGGCAAGAAGGTCACCCTTGATCGTCATTCCGGGGCGCGCCAAAGGCGCGAACCCGGAATCCCGTTTTTATTTCCTTAAAACCGCCCACACTTGTTCCCCACAATTACTCTTTCATCCCTCTTCACTTCCCCCGTTATCCTCTCCGACCAACCAGCCCCTCCCCCCTAAACTCTTGCTCAAACTAAGCATTTGATGTTATGTCCAGTAACCTTTGCGCGACGCAACACCCGTCGGCAAAGCCGCTTATCAGGAGATGCCCAAATGTTCTTGCGCGCAATTCAGCTTCCGACGGACACGAAAATCGACTTCGTATCCAAACGCTGGTGGGCCTTCGGCCTAACCCTTACGCTGGTCGCCATAACCATCATTTCGTTGTTCGTTAAAGGCCTGAACCTCGGCATCGACTTCAAAGGCGGCATCCTGATCGAAGCGAAAGCCCAGCAAGCCATCGACGTCGGCGCCCTGCGCTCCGAGCTTTCCGGGCTTAACCTCGGCCAAGTCGAGCTGCAACAGTTCGGCTCCCCTAATGATATCCTGATCCGCGTCCAGCGTCAGGAAGGCGACGAAAAAACTCAAATGAAAGCCGTCCAGTCCGTCCGCGACAAACTCGGCCCGTCCTATGAATACCGCCGCGTCGAAGTCGTAGGCCCCACGGTAGGCAACGAGCTTCTCCAAAAAGGCATTTGGGCCACCGTCTTAGCCATGCTCGCCATCGGAGCCTATGTCGGAATGCGTTTCGAATGGCAGTTCGGCCTCGCCGCGCTCATCGCCACAGCCCACGATGTATTCACCACAGTCGGCCTCTACACGGTCCTTCAACTCGACTTCAATCTGACCGCAGTCGCCGCTCTCCTCACGCTCGCGGGCTACTCGGTCAACGACACGGTAGTCGTCTTTGACCGCATCCGAGAAACCCTGCGCCGCCACCGCGCCGTCGACCTGAAAGTCGTGATCAACGCCTCTGTAAACGAAACCCTGTCCCGAACCCTGATGACAGGCGGCACAACCCTCATCGCGCTGCTCCCTCTCCTGCTCATGGGCGGCGAAACCCTTCTCAACTTCGCGGCAGCCCTGACCTGGGGCATCCTCATCGGCACCTACTCGTCAATCTACGTCGCCGCCGCCCTAATCCTCTACATGCCCCCCCTAAAACGCATGGAAAAACGCCCCGCACACTAACCCAGGACTCTTTTCCCTCTCCGCCGCTCTTACGGCGGAAAAAGTGGCAACTCTGCAATTCTAACCCAGCAGAAAGAGTCCCCCCAATACCGTCATTCCGGCGAAGGCCGGAATCCAGCGCCGCGCGTCTGCGCGGCATAAGACTCCACACGGAAAAGCCAGCGTATAAAAGCCCCGCCTCTCCCGTCATTCCGGGGGCCGCGAAGCGGCAACCCGGAATCCAGTTTTGTTTAACGCCCCCCCTCCCCAACGTCCC
>CAZLIG010000209.1:0-3463 GCA_964559415.1 uncultured Rhodospirillaceae bacterium | reverse complement strand
AAACTTCGCGATAAGCAAAGCCTCTCGTGCGGTGAGGCCCGCGAGGTTTTTGACGCCATTTTCGCCGGAAACCTTTCGGAAAGCGAAATCGCCGCTTTTCTGCTCACTCTGCATAGAAAAGGCGAATCGGCCGAGGAGATACTTGGGGCCGTTCAGTCCATGCGGGCAAAGGCTATTACCGTTAGTGCTCCGGAGGACGCTATCGACATTGTGGGTACCGGAGGCGATGCGAAGGGAACTTTTAATATTTCTACGGCGACCTCTCTTGTTGTGGCTGCTTGCGGCGTTCCGGTGGCGAAGCATGGAAATCGGGCTGCGACGTCCAAATCCGGGTCTTCGGATGTGCTTGCGGCGTTGGGGCTTAATCTCGAGCCGCCGCTGGAGGTTTTGGAGCAGTGTCTTAATGAGGCGAATCTCTGCTTTTTGTTTGCGCCGAGACATCATCCGGCGATGCGGTTCGTTGCGCCGGTTCGGAAAAAGCTTGGGGTTCGGACGATTTTTAATCTGCTTGGGCCGCTTACCAACCCGGCGGGGGTGAAGAGGCATTTGATCGGGGTTTTCTCGGCTGAGTGGCTTATGCCTATGGCGGAGGCGCTTCATGATTTGGGAAGCGTTTCGGCGTGGCTGACGCATGGGCAGGACGGGATGGATGAGATTACGACTGTGACCAAAACGGATGTCGTTTCACTTAACGGGGATGAGCTTAGGGCTTTTTCGCTCGATCCTTCGGATGCGGGGGTTCCTTCGGGGCTGCCACAAGACCTGCAAGGCGGAGATTCTGCTGCCAATGCGGAGGCCATCAGGCGGTTGCTTGACGGAGAGAAGAGCGCTTATCGTGATGTCGTAGAAATGAATGCCGGGGCGGCACTTGTTGTTGCGAGGAAGGTATCCGCGTTGCGCGAAGGGGTTGCGTTGGCTTCCTCGGCTATCGACAGCGGCGCGGGACGGGATGTGCTACAGAAACTTGTGGATCTGACCAATAAAGTGAGTGCATGAGCGATATTCTTGAAAAAATTTGTGCCGACAAGCGTTCCTATGTCGAGGCATCCAAGCGGGTAAAATCTTTTTCGACCATGCATCGTGAGGCCCTGCGCGGGCCTGCCTTGCGCGGTTTTTCTCGTGCTTTGCGAAACGGCGCGGATAGGGATGGGGCGGCATTTATTTGCGAAATTAAAAAAGCATCGCCTTCAGCGGGGCTGTTAAGGGACTCGTTCTCGCCGCGCGCTCTTGCGCAGAGTTATGCGCAAGCTGGCGCTTCATGCCTGTCGGTGCTCACGGACGAGCCTTACTTTCAGGGGCGGAGCATCGATCTTGTGGAGGCTCGGAATGCTTGCGAACTTCCTGTGCTGCGGAAGGATTTTATGATCGATCCCTGGCAGGTGGCCGAAGCGCGCGCGCTTGGGGCTGACTGCATTCTCGTGATTATGGCTGCCGTGGACGATTCTTTGGCTTCGGAACTTTATCATACGGCGTTCGGATACGGGATGGACGTGCTTGTTGAGGTTCACGATAGGGGTGAGCTGGACCGCGCGCTTAAACTCCCCTCCCCTCTTATTGGGGTGAACAGCAGGAATTTGAAGACGCTGAAGATAAGTCTTCAGAGTGCGGCAGAGTTGATCCGCTCGGTGCCTTTGGAGAGGTTTGCGGTCAGCGAGAGCGGTATTCATGCGCCCGAAGATGTGACGATGATGCGGGAAGCCGGGGCGCGCGGGTTTTTGGTTGGCGAGGCGCTGCTGAAGCAGGAGGATGTGGGAGCGGCGCTACGGAAATTGCGCGCAGCTGAATAAGGGGCACGAAAAAACCGCCCGGAAGATCGTCCTCGGGCGGTAAAATTCTTTTATTTTTGGTTTAGCGGGCTTTGACTTCGAGGGCGCTGATGTCGGTGATGCCGCGTTCGATTAGGGTGGAGGCTTCGTTTTGGGTCAGGTCATCGGTCAGGACCCGACGGGCCAATTCCATGCCGAGTTTGACGGCTTCGGAGCGAATTGCGTCGACGGCCTTTATTTCGGCGATCTTGATGCGGTCGGCTGCTAATTGCTGCTGACGCTCCAGAGTTGCCGCCAGTTCGGCATCCGCTTGCTTGCGCATCGCAGTAGCCTGATTTCTGGCCATATCGACAATCTCACGCGCTTCCTTTTCGGCCTGAGCTTGCTTGACCTTAACCTCGGCCAAGGCAGCTTCGGCTTCGGCGCGGAGTTCGCGGGCGGTGTTAAGCTCGGAGGTGATTTTGCCGATTTCGCTATCCAGCCAGCGTAGTCCGGGCTTGCGGCCATAGATCAGAACAAGCGTCCAGAAGATGATAAAGGCAGCGGTATAGATATTCCCGTGTTCGCTGGCAAATTCGTGCAAAAACTCGCTCATGCCCTCACCTGCTTCTTGCCACCGAGAACCTTGGAGATAATCGTTTCGGCCAAATCTTCGGCAACGCTGCGAACTTGCTCGAACGCTTTTGCACGCGAGACCGCGATATCTTCCTCGGCGCGGTGCAATTTACGTTGGAGTTCCTTTTCCTGCGTCGCTTGCCGCTCATTCGACTCTTCGGCAACGCGGGCAAGCATTTCACTGACGTCGGCCTGGGCTTTCGCCCGGGCGTCTGCCAAAGATTTCTCGGTGGCGGACAGAGAAGCCTTCGCTTCTTCGTTCGCCACACGCGCTGTCTCAATTTCGACGGAGATGACGTCTTTGCGCTTTTCCTGCGTGCGAGCATAACGCGGCAGGACCACAAAATTCATCAGCAAGAACATCAGAACAAAGCTGACGACTAGCCAGAACATCTGCTCGGGATACCAGGACGGGTCGAACTGCGGAAGCCCGCCATCGCCCTCGGCCGCTCCTTCTGCGTGCTCGGCCCATGCGGGCATCGCAGACAGAACGAACGGCAAAGCAACAGCGCATAACGCGCGTGTGGTTTTTTGAAAGCGCATCGGACGATCGATCTTACTTGTTCAACGTCATGATCGAGATAACGAAGCCCATGAGCAACACGAGCTCGGTACCGGCGAACGCAACGAAGCCAGCCTTCGACAGCTTGCTGTCGGCGGACGGATTGCGGGCAATACCTTCAAGCCACGTGGCGAAAACCTTTGAGAGGCCTTGGCCGGCGGCGAACACCGTTGCGATCATCGTGATAGCGACGGCGAGGTACTTTACTGCTTCGTTTTCCATATTAAATACTCCTAGTTGCTAGTTGTAATATTGTTGCTAGTGCATTTCGATTGCATCATGCAGGTACACCGACGCAAGGATTGAGTAGATGTATGCCTGCAAAAACGCAACGAAAAGTTCAAACGCGATGATTGCCAGCTCGGCGGCCAAGGGGAAGATGCTCAACCCCGCAAGCCAACCGGCGGTCAACAGCCCAGCCGTCAACCCCGCGAAAACCTGAAGCAGAAGGTGGCCCGCCAGCATATTTCCGAAAAGACGGAGCGAGAGGCTGAACGGACGAACCGAAAACGAAAACATT
>CAZLIG010000208.1:0-3463 GCA_964559415.1 uncultured Rhodospirillaceae bacterium | reverse complement strand
CTGCCTCTGCAATCCCTTGGAGATGAGAAGCTTGTTGACCGTAAGCGTCTTTCCGCTCTTGAACGCGATCGTCTTATATGTCTTCTCGTCAACCGCAAAGCCGCCGCCGGGAATGCAAACCATCGGGGAATGAAACGCCTGATTGGTCGAGAGATCCTGCATAGGATAGTAAAGCATATATAGGTTGACCGAGCTGTCGTCCTTTTTGTAATCGCCGATGAAGTACTCGGTCGTGCCGAGAATATCCAAAGCGCGCTGGTCGAGATTTCCCGGGGTTCCCGTCCAGCCCGCAAGCTGAAGCGGAAACATCGATATCGGTTGAGCCAGGTCGATGGGCTGGAGGCGTTCCTTTGTAATCATCGGCATTGCGGTGTTAAAGGCAACGCCCGCTGTTAGCACAAGCGCGCAAACGAACGTTGCGCGGCCAATACCCAGTTGAGGGACGGCCTTAATCGAGGGCAGTTTAAACGCATCGAGATCGAATGTTCCTTTGGTCCCGATGAGTTGAAGGATGGAAACTTCTCCCAGCATAATTGCGCAGCATCCGAGAAATACCACCCAGCCTTCGAAGTCATGAACCAATCCTTCGGCTGCTTCGGGGCCCCATTGAGAAACGGTTACCCCGATGAACGCAATTCGAACTCCGTTCATAAAAATGGCAATCGGTGCGGTAGAAAAAAACAAAACTGCGCGCTTCCACCATGAGGCTTTGTAAAGATACGCAAAAATAAACCCTAGGGTAACGAGCGGGAAGAAATACCTTAGTCCGCTGCAAGCCTCTACGACCTGAAGCTTATACGTTCCGAGGTCGATAACGTTCCCGTCCTGAAACACTGAAACATTTCCGAGCGTAAGGAAGAACGTTCCGAGCGAGGTTGACAGCATTTGCATTTGGAACGAGAGCGCCTGATACAAAAACTTAGGAAGCGGGGCAGCAAACAACAGCAATGCCAATGGCGCGGCCGCAAACCGCAATGCGACATTCCCAAGGAAAAGCACAATCAGTGCGCCGACCGATAAGAAGAATAAATGCGGCGAAAGACCCTTAATCCCGGCAAACTCAAGCGCGGTTGAGATTAGCAAACTAAAAAAGATCACCCAGACGGCCTGAGGGGAAGGACTGGCCTTGTTTTCGCCATAAGGCAGCTTGTTTAGGAGAAAAAGCAAAGCCACCAAGGGAACAAGATATCCGTGACTATATTCCTCGGTTTGCCAACTCTTGCCGATTTGCTCAACAGCCGTTTGCGAGGCAAGGACCAGAGAGGCCAAAAACAATCCGAGAAGCCCGTACCTGCTTTTGGCACCCGAGAGATCGATTTTCGTCAAGGTCATGACAGTTCCGTCAGTTGATGGGTCACTTAGAAGGCTGAATTCGCTTAAAAAGCATCTTCAAATGCCTTTTATAAACAGCCGGAATGATGGCAGCGCCTGCACTTACAAGGCCTCTGTTAAAAAGGTCGTGAAGAAAAACAAGAACCCTCATGCGCGCGCAGAAGAGGGCAAAAGTCCACGGTCCGCTCACGGACTTAAAGAACTCTCTGGAGCATCGCGCCAAAGCGATACGAGCCTTCTGCGTTGCCCTAAACCGCCACCCAAAATCGCAACCGTCGGAAGCCTTAACCCGCTTGGCTGGTCTCCAAGATTTTTTTGAGTCTTTCAGCCATAACCGATAGGCAAGTCCCTGACGCCTGTGCTTCAACCCGCTTGCCTGCGACCGAGCCACATCATCAGCGGAGACGGGGTCAAGGACCAGAGGGCCGTTGTCGATCCCTTCGCGCAAAATCTGCAGCAAAATTGGATTGCGAACGACAAGAATATTGGTTCCTCTCCAATCCTTCTCATATGCCGGAAGCCAAGCGTCTCCCACGGTCAGGTCGGCGGTTTCGGACAAAACATCGTCGCAATAATCGCAAGCTTCGTTCTTAAAGAAGCCGTATCCCCAGCTGGTTCCAAAAATCAGGCGATTTTCCCCGACGCATTTCGTCCCATCCAGCTTTGTGATCTCGACACCATAGTCGTTAACTGGATTGTCCGGCAGCTTGTGCCTAAAATTAATGGACGCGACATCATGAGGATCGATGTGCAGCGAGCGTGCGTAAAAATCGGCAAACTGCATTGTTTTCAGATGCCCGCAGACAAGCCCGATCATAAAAGGGATTCGGTGCTTCAAATCCTCGTCAGCAAGCTGCAACAAGCGAACCGCCTTCACAAAGCATGGCAGCCCTATAAAGAGATACCGCCTGCGGTCAGACCTAACCCGGAGGAGAACCTCGGACAGTTCGATTGGATAATAGCGGGACTTCGCGCCTAAGCGAACCTGTTCGGCATTGTCTGAAATGGAATAGGAAAATAGAGGAGGCCCCCCGTGATCCGAATGAGAAGGCGTCACATGGATAACGGCATCCACAAGACCTCGCTCAAGCAGCAGACAGGCGAGCCACGACACAAAGCCGCCTGAGCTTCCCTCGGATCGATAGGCGTCCGTCTCTACATGCCCTGCAAAGCACGCGAGATAGGTCCCCAAGGCAGAATGACGATATTGTCCCTCATGCGCACCGAAGAAGAGTTCCGAAAGCATATCCTCATTGAGCTTCGACGCAAAAGGGCACAACGCCGCCGCTTCATCGGGCGCAGACGCTCCCATATGCGCACAGTATCGGCCATCTGCCGTTTTCTGCATCTGAATGCCGAACCGCCGCTCAACGGCGCAAGCGCCGCATCCGATGCAATATCCATTCTCGACGACTTTATTGAGCGTTCCGGTCACGCCAATCTCTCTGAGGAAGGAGAACACACCTCTGCAATCAGCTCAAAATTCTTCCGCGCCAGACCCTTCATCTTATCTGCTGTCTCGGGAGTCTTTCCGAGTTTTAGGGCGGCATCGGTCGCTTCGATCAGGCTTTCGGTATAGACCTGATCGGCCGGGATGATGAGTTTCTTGCTTATTTCGGCGCCATAATAGTCCTCAAGGATTCCATATGCCTTGCGGCTGTAGGCGATGGCAACGGTTGGGATGCCCTGCGACATAGAGGCAATCGTGGCGTGAGTTCGGCCTCCGATTAGGATATCGCATAATCCGATGATGGACTTCGCCTCGATGCAGGAGAAAAGGCCGCTTAGTGCGACATTCGCCTCGCGCGCTTTTGTCTGCCGCAAAATCTCTCCGCAAATGACCTGATCGTCGGAGTCGATAGCCCGTTCCGAAACATGAGGGATCATTACGACGCCATACCCATGATCGTTCAGCTTGTCGACAAAAGCGGCAATCTGCTTTACGCCTTCGGCACGCCCATACTTGTAGTATTTGGCAATCAACGCACTTGCCGAAAGCCCCGCAAGCTTGCGGTTTGAAAGATCGATGTTAAAGAACCTTTGCGCATAATCGAGCGTTTCCTCCCGCGTCATAACCGGCAGAAGGAAAGCCACATCGGCAGTCTGCTCAACACGGCAAGAAAGTTTCAGT
>CAZLIG010000207.1:2931-3493 GCA_964559415.1 uncultured Rhodospirillaceae bacterium | reverse complement strand
CCGTATACCCGCTTTCCAGGCGAGCGCCTTCAACCACTCGGCCACCCTTCCGCATAACTTAAATTTTTAAGTAGCCGCTTCCGCCTCGTGGTTGAAGCAAAAAATATGCTCGCCTTCGCTCACGAGCACTCGGCCACCTATCCGCAAAACAAGTACTGCCTGGTTAGAGCAGCACTCCGGGCAGAGGCCAACGCCCCGTGCCGAGGGAACGGACGGTATACCCTGTCTTTTTCCCCAAATAAACACCTAATCGCATCTTGCAAAATGAAGGTTAACCTCCATATTTCTCAGGATTTCCACCTTTAAGTCTTAAAGGATACCCCATGTCTGCCGAACAAATGCATTTCCGCGCCGAAGTCAGCCGCCTTCTCGACATCGTGGTTCACTCGCTTTACAGCGATAAAGAAGTGTTTTTAAGGGAGCTTATCTCAAACGCTTCCGACGCCTGCGACAAGCTCCGTTACGAAGCCGTAACCCGTCCCGAACTCCTTAACGGCGACCCCGACTTTAAAATCAACGTAACGCTCGACCAAAAAGCCCGCACCATCACCGTGACGGATAA
>CAZLIG010000207.1:1397-2921 GCA_964559415.1 uncultured Rhodospirillaceae bacterium | reverse complement strand
ATCGGCATGACGCGCGACGAGCTTGTCGAAAATCTGGGCACCATCGCGCGCTCCGGCACTTCCGCCTTCCTCGACCAGCTTAAAGACCGTCCCGCCGACCTCACCCAAATCGGACAGTTCGGCGTAGGCTTCTATGCCGCATTCATGGTTGCGGAAGCGGTCGAGGTGAATTCGCGCAAGGCGGGAACCGAAGAGAGCTGGACATGGGAATCCGACGGCAAAGGGGGCTTTTCGGTTGAGGAAGGCACAAAATCCGACCGTGGAACCGAAGTCATCGTCTATCTCAAACAAGGCGAAGACGAGTTCGTAAATCTCGAGAGGCTGCGCTCCATCATCCAGAAGTACTCCGACCACATTGCCATCCCCATCATCCTCAACAACGAGGACAAGCCCACCAATCGCGGCGGCGCGCTCTGGCTTCGCCCCAAAAACGAAATTACGCCCGAACAGTACAAGGAATTCTACCACCACGTCGCGCACGCCTTCGATGAAGCCGCGCTCACAATGCACTGGCGCGCCGAAGGCCGAATTGAATACGCGGGCCTCCTGTTCGTCCCAAGCGTCCGGCCTTTCGACCTTTTCGATCCCAAGCGAACGCACGGCGTCAAACTCTACGTCAAGCGCGTCTTCATCACCGACCAGGCCGAAGGCCTGATCCCCCCGTGGCTTCGCTTCCTGCGTGGCATCGTCGATACCGAAGACCTGCCGCTCAACATCAGCCGCGAGATGCTTCAAAACAACCCCATGCTCGCGAAAATCCGTCACGGTGTCACAAAGAAAGTGCTTTCCGACCTCAAGAAGTTTGCTGCCGATAACCCCGAGGCGTACGCCAAAGTATGGGAAAACTTCGGTGTTGTGTTGAAAGAAGGCGTCTACGAAGACATCGAACACCGCCCCGACATCGCCGAACTCCTGCGCTGCCGCACCACCGCCTCCGACGGATGGGTGTCTCTGGCGGATTACGTTTCGCGCATGAAGGAAGGCCAAAAATCGATCTTCTACATCATCGGCGAGAGCGTCGAGAAACTCCAACGCAACCCGCATCTCGAAGGCTTCAAGTCGAAGGGGATAGAAGTCCTTCTCCTTACCGAAACCGTCGATGACTTCTGGCCAGGCGCGATGGGCGAATATAAAGGAAAAGACTTCAAATCCGTAACCCGCGCCGGAGAGGACTTGGGCAAAATCAGCAGTGGCAAGGACGAAGAGAAAAAAGAAAAGCCCACGCCAGAGGGCACGGGCGACCTCATCGCGCTCATCAAAATGACGTTGGGCGACGCCGTCAAAGACGTGCGCACCACAGACCGGCTCACGTCAAGCCCGGTCTGCCTGACAGCCGACGAAGGCGACCTCGACATCCACCTTGAGCGCTTCCTCAAACAGCACAACCAGATCCGCACGCCAAGCAAGCGCATCCTCGAAATCAATTCGAACCATCCGCTGATTGCGCAAATGGCCGAGCGCGCTAAAGAGCCGGGAGCGGCGGACAGCCTTAAAGACATCGCATGGATATTGTTCGATCAGGCA
>CAZLIG010000207.1:0-1387 GCA_964559415.1 uncultured Rhodospirillaceae bacterium | reverse complement strand
TGGAGACACGCTAAGCGACCCCGTCGCGTTCAGTGAGCGTCTCGGAGCCGTTCTCAAAAAGGCCGTTGAGTAGAAAAAGCCTGCAACTTCAGACTTTATTAGTCTTGTTGGACTACACTCCAAGTGTGCCTGGGGGCACGCTTTGGGAGCCTCTTAACGTGCGATTAGTTCTTTCAGTAAAGTGGATGTCCTGTCTGGCGCTTGTCATGGGACTGGCGGGCGCAGCGTATTCCGCAGTGGCGGAAGAACCGTTCAGCTTGGGCGGAAGCGAATGGAAATCGTTTGAAGGCTATGAGAATCGCATCGCGCGCCATCCGCCGCCAAACCCTCCAAAAGAGGAAGAACGCGCCGCAGCCCCTGAAGAAAAGAAAGACCCTGCGGCAGAAGAGTATACCAACACAAGCTACCGTAACACGCCGATGCCGGGCCTGAACAAAGGGTTCAGTGTTGAGGTCGGCTCGACCGAAGAAGAGAAAGAGGATCAGCCCGCAGCGGAAGCTGCGATGCATCCGGATATCTACCTTCCGGAAAGCAAGTGGAAGCCCCTGGTTCCGGCAAAACCCGCGTCGAAATTGAAGGAAGACGGAAGCGAAGAAAACCCCCCGCTCAATGTGCGCATGACTTATCTGCCTTC
The DNA here is from genome assembly GCA_964559415.1 of uncultured Rhodospirillaceae bacterium. Taxonomy (GTDB): domain Bacteria; phylum Pseudomonadota; class Alphaproteobacteria; order UBA9219; family UBA9219; genus CAIXLI01. Next base: position 753 of record CAZLIG010000207.1, on the reverse strand, counting down.
GAAAGCTCTGCCCGTCACCAAAAAGGAAAAAGAATCCGCAGCAAGAAAAGGCCACGACATTATGCGGAGACTAGCCGAGCAAAAGAAAAAAGTGACGCCCAAAACGCCGGAGGAACAGGCTGCTTGCCAAGCCTTGGACGCCTATAAGAAGCAGCAGCTCGATGCGCTTCAAAGCGATCGCGAAACGCTGAAGGCCTTGCAAGAAGCGATCCGAAGCCTTGGCCTGACACAGCAACTCGAATTTATGACCGAGCAGGGAAGCACGCTTTCATCCCCGCAGGTTTCCGTCGCCGTGCCCGGCGCTGCCGGGACACCGGGTTCAACGGAGAAGTAAGACTTCCGCCGGATCGACTTTTTCGAGAATCAAACCGTTTTCAGCGGCTGCGGAGCGTGATCTTTAGGCGAGCCATCCGGACTCAAGCCTTGGCGAAGATAAGCCACGACCACGGCTGACGGGGACTGATTGACGATCTGCCCGCTGCTCATGTTGACGTATCTCGTAATGAAGCCGACAGTCGGATCGTGAATGATCTGGGGATTGCGAATAGGCTGAGCTGTCGCAACCGGAAAAGATCGTTCGGACTGGGCAACGGCAGAACTCGAGCTAACGCCGCAAGGCGACCCCGAAGCCGAACCGACTGTGTCAATGACTCCAGCCATTTGTTGATGTCCTTACGGTGTCCAGAGAAAAATAAAAACGATGCGGACAACTACCCCAATATCCGTTGAAAGCCTATTCCGTAAAAAGTGCAC
>CAZLIG010000206.1:3289-3514 GCA_964559415.1 uncultured Rhodospirillaceae bacterium | reverse complement strand
ATGCTGGCGGCGGAGGTGTTGGCGTGTTTGTTGATGGTGACGACGACGCGCTCTTCGGGGAGGTTTAGCTTTTTTCTGGTGCCGTCGATGATGCGTTGGTTGGCTTGGTGGGGGACTAGCCAGTCGATTTCTTCGGGTTTGAGGGTGAGGGCGTTCATGACCTCATCCACGACATCCGAGAGGTTTGTTACGGCGTGGCGGAAGACTTCTTTGCCGTCCATGCGC
>CAZLIG010000206.1:2593-3279 GCA_964559415.1 uncultured Rhodospirillaceae bacterium | reverse complement strand
CACTAGGCCGCGCTCGTCGGTTTTCAGCATCTCGTAGTTGCGGCCGTCGCAGTGTAGGGCGGTGGTCAAAATTCCACGGTCGGCGTTTGTGCCTTTGCCTTCTTCGGCACCCAAGATGACTGCACCAGCGCCGTCGCCGAAGAGGAAGCAGGTTCCGCGGTCGGTGAAGTCGATAATGCGTGAAAGCGTTTCGGCACCGATGACGAGGACGCGCTTGGCTTGGCCGAGGCGGATGAAGTTATCGGCCATTGTGAGGGCGTAGACGAAGCCGGAGCAGACGGCGCGGACGTCGAACGCGAAGCCGCGTTCCATGCCGAGATTGCCTTGGACCTTTGCGGCCACGGCGGGCAGGGTGTCGTCGGAGGTGGTTGTGGCGACGATTACCGCATCAATGTCTTTGATCTCAACCTTGGCGTCGGCAAGCGCGTCGCGGGCGGCTTTGGTCGCGAGGTCGGAGGTTTTTTCGCCTTCGGCGATGTATCTTTGGGAAATGCCGGTGCGCTGGACGATCCACTCGTTATTGCTGTCGAGGCCATGTTTGGCGATCAGGGCATCGTTCGAGACGCCGTTTCCGGGCAGGTAAGACCCACAACCAAGAACTACAGAACGGATCATACTGCCTCACCCGGATGTTCATGCGCGGCGTTCAGGCCGTATTGCGCGGCCAGTTCCTGCGCGATCTTTTC
>CAZLIG010000206.1:0-2583 GCA_964559415.1 uncultured Rhodospirillaceae bacterium | reverse complement strand
TGGCGTTCGCAAAACCTTCGGCATCCGTGCCGCCGTGGCTCTTTACGCAGACGCCCTGCAAACCAAGAAACATCGCTCCGTTGTATCGCCTTGGATCGACGCGCTTCTTGAGCCGGGCGAAAGCACCACGGGCCAGCAAATAGCCTAGCTTCGCAAGCCATGATGACTCAAAAGCCTGCCGGAGGAAATGGGAAATCAGGCGGGCGGTTCCTTCGAGGGTTTTCAGCGCAATGTTGCCGCTGAAGCCGTCGGTTACGATCACATCGACCGTTCCTGCCCCGATGTCGTTGCCTTCGACGAAGCCGTAAAGTTTTCCCGGCATGGGGCGGTCGCGCAAAATCTGCGCGGCGATGCGTACTTCGTCGTGGCCTTTCAGTTCTTCGGTGCCGATGTTCAGGAGGCCTATCGACGGGTTGCTTCGGCCCAAGACCGTGCGGCAGAAAATGGAGCCCATGAGCGCGAACTGGACAAGGTTCTCGGCGTCGCATTCGATATTTGCGCCGAGATCGAGCATCACAGTTTCGCCCTTTTGAGTGGGTATCAGGGTGGCTATCGCGGGCCTGTCGATGCCGGGGAGCGTTTTGAGGACGAATTTCGCCATGGCCATCAAGGCGCCGGTGTTCCCGGCGGAGACGACGCAGCAGGCCTCGTGGGAGGCTACGGCGTTGATCGCTAGCCTCATGCTCGAATTGCGGCCTTGCCGGAGGGCGTGGGACGGCTTCATTTCCGCCGTCACGACTTCTGGCGCATGGCGCAGTTCGCTGTGGTCCTTAAGGTTGGGGCAGGCGGCGAGGAGGGGGGCTACTTTCGCTTCGTCGCCGAAAAAGATGAATTTGATCTCGGGGTATCGTTCGTGCGCCTTCGCTGCGCCCCGTATGACTATGTCGGGTGCGTGATCGCCTCCCATTGCGTCCAAGGCAAGGACGAGGGGTCGGGATGGACAGCTTACGGTCATGGATTTCCCGCAACTAAAGACAGGCCCCGGATTGAGGCTGAGAAGATTTCTTCCATGTCAGTGCGCGAGAAAGCAACTAATTTTTAAGCCGACTTCTTGGACTTAACGACGGAACGGCCGTCGTAGTGGCCGCAAGCGGCGCAAACATGGTGAGGAAGTTTCGGCTCGCCGCAATTCGCGCACTCGACCGAATTGGTACCCTTAAGCGCATGGTGAGAGCGGCGCATATTGCGCACGGACTTCGATGTTTTCTTCTTAGGAACGGCCATAATCGTAACTCACATAATATCCGAAAGACGGCCCCTACTTATAGCCTTTTCCCTGCGGATGCAAGTAACAAAGCTCAGGAGGGGCGCGATGTTAGTTCTTTTCTTTGTTTTTCTTGGATTTAAGGACTTTGGAGAGCTGGGCCAACGGGCGCAGGGGGACGATTTTCGCGCCGAACTCGGTTTGGGTTAAACACGCGTCGTTTTTGCGCGGGTATGGGTCGAGGTTAACGCCGAGTTGCTGAGAGACGAGTTCGCCGAGGTCGATTTTTCCGCCCGTATAGTATTCGAATTCGTCTTCGAGGGCATCGGAGGGGTGGGGACGGCTTGACTCCGAGGGCAGGAAGATCACGTCGACGTCGATCTTCAGGGTGGTTTCGATCGGCTCTAACGTTATGACGCAGCTTTGGACGGCTTTGGCTTCGATGGTTCCGGAAACGGTAATCGTCTCCTGATCGCCGGGGGTGACGGTCAGGTCGGCTTTAAGGGACGGGAGGTCGAGGATGTTGAAGCGCTTGGCCAAGTCGGTGCGTTCGGCCGGTTTGGCTTCGAGAAGCTCTTCCATTCCGTTGGGGGAAAGGCGCGCCACGCTGAGGATGCGCGAAAATTCGGGGGGTTGGTCTTCCATTTTTTCTCTCTACAAATTCCTCCGCGAGGGGGAGGGGATTTTTTTATCGCCTCCTATATCGTTTGGAGATGCTGTTAACTCTTGAACAGGCGACGGATTTTCGATCTAATGGGGACAAGGTACAGAATTCACGCCCCTTTTCACATGAAAAAAAACCCCCTTCTTTTCTTTTTCCTTCTTTTTGCCGTGTCTGGGTGTGCGCCCACCATTGCCAATAGGGGGAGTATGCTCGATCAAGATGTTTTTGCGCAGGTCAAGCCTGGCGAGACGACGCGCGAAGAGGTTGCCTTGAAGCTTGGGTCGCCGACGTCTGTCAGCACTTTCGATGAGAACGTTTGGTACTACATCGGGCGCGAGACGCAGCAGTACTCTTTCCTCAGCCCGGACGTTATCAAGCAGCAGGCGGTTGAGGTTGACTTTGATGATAACGGGGTTGTTTCGGCTGTTAAGACGCTTGATCTGGCGCAGGCGACGGATGCTTCGCCGGTGGGACGCGAGACGCCTACGTTCGGGCAGAAGAAGACTTTCTTGCGCGAGTTGCTTGGCGATTTGAGTCATCCGCGTCCTAGCATGGGCGGGAATGGTCCGGGCGGCGGGCTGTAGGACATAAGAAAACAAATGGGATCCCCGCCTTCGCGGGGATGACGATGTGGGGAGGGGATTCGAACTCTCTGTGGGGATGGTCCGGGCGGCGGGCTGTAGGACATAAGAAAACAAATGGGATCCCCGCCTTC
>CAZLIG010000205.1:0-3571 GCA_964559415.1 uncultured Rhodospirillaceae bacterium | reverse complement strand
CCACTATCGACTCTGAACCCAAAATTAAGGCCAAAAGCGCGATTGCAACCCCAATAGCGGGTTCGCTTTCTTAACGTTTGCTGAACTGGAAGCGACGACGTGCCTTGACGCGACCATACTTCTTGCGTTCGACAACGCGCGGATCGCGGCGCAGGAACTTGGCAACCTTGAGCGGTTTGCGAAGCTCGGGCTCGAAATAAGTCAAAGCCTTCGAGATGCCGTGCTTGACAGCGCCAGCCTGCCCGGAAAGCCCGCCGCCCACAACGTTGACTTCAACGTCGAACTGATTGGTGCGGTCCGCAACAGCGAAGGGCTGATTGACGATCATGCGAAGAACAGGACGCGCAAAGTAAACTTCAACCGGACGCCCGTTGACGGTGATCTTGCCGCTTCCAGGCTTGAGCCAAACGCGGGCAATGGCATTCTTGCGCTTGCCGGTAGCAGCGGCGCGGCCATACTTGTCGAGCTTCTTGACGTGCTTGGCTTCTTCCTCGGCAACCGGAGCAGCTACCGTCTCGACAACCTTTTCTTCCTTGGCCTGTTCCTTGATGGCGGTCTTGATGCCGGTCAGGCTCGATGTCTTCTTGCGTGGTGTGGTGGCCATGTCTTAGCCCCTCTTGTTCTTGCTGTTACGGGCGGCGAAATCGATCTTCGCCGGATTTTGGGCGGCATGGGGATGCTCTGCCCCCTTGTACACCTTGAGGTACGTCATCTGGCGACGCCCCAGCGGACCGCGAGGCATCATGCGCTCAACAGCCTTTTCGATCACGCGCTCGGGGTGTTCGCTCGAAAGCATAAACGCGCGGGTACGCCCCTTAATGCCACCCGGATGTCCCGTGTGATAAAAAAATTCTTTGTCCGTCGCCTTGTGGCCGGTGATCTTGACCTTCTCGGCATTGATGACAATGACGTTGTCGCCGCTATCGACGGACGGCGTAAACGTGGGACGATGCTTGCCGCGAAGCATGGCAACAATGCCAGCCGCAAGACGGCCTAAAACGACACCATCGGCATCGATAACGACCCATTTCTTTTTGATATCTTGATGCCGCAGTTCAAAGCTCGTGCTCTGAACGGTCTTGGCAATGCGAATTTTTCCAGACATTAGGTACTCCCTAGTTAGGCGGGCTTTGTACAGATTCCGCAGCCAAAGAGTCAATCAAATAAAGCAAAACCAGCGCATTTTAATGCGTGGTATTATGATACCCCTGTTTTCTGCACTGCACATTATCCAGTTGCAAAAGGCCTTGGGAACACTCATAAAAGCTCCATGAATTTGAATATGTTAGAAGATATTCCTGATCCGGAAAGCAAGGACTCCAACGCACTCCTCGACTGGATCAATGAGCGGATCGCATTAACGCGCGAAACAAACTTAACGCCGTCAATCACATCCACCTTCGCCCCTATAGAGCTAAAAGAGATCCCCGATCACCCTTTTGGCCCCGAATCCTCCCCCCTCTGGCGAAAGTTCTTTCTGGCAACGCTTGTTGCCGATTGGGCCTGTTACGAGGCCCCGGTTGACCGCGCCGACTTCGCGCGTCTGAAATACATCATGTCGAGCGCCCATCCCTTCACGCGCCTGTGGGCTTGCAAGCTTCCCGATGGGAAAACGCTCCCCATCGGCTATACCGCATGGTACCCGATCCCAAACTTCATCTATGAAGGTGTCCTAAACCATCCTTCCGAAATCGACGACCGGGGCATCCTCCTCCCCCAGCGCTTTGCAAACCCTGAAACAACTCGTCATGCCTACATCTTCAACTTCAGCATCATCAAGGATTTGCGTCACACTCAATCGAGCAGCCAAATGCTTGAAGCTTTTTTGTCGGACAGGCCTTTCGATCCCGACGTAAACACACTCATGGTCACCGTCTCAAAAGATGGCCAAGAGTTTGCCAAGCGCTCAAACTTCACCCCATCGGGACAAATCACCGTGCAAGGAGAAACCGAGACGCTCTACGCTCGCCAAGCCACCAAAAAAAATGCATATATTCACACACCCCGCGTGCCTCGACCATAATCCCCCGCCCGATCCGAATTTTTTCCCTGACCGGCTGAAAGTGGTCACCGACGCCATCAGAGCCGATCGGTTCAGCACTATTTCCTGGCATGTACCCCCGGCCATTGCCATTGAAGAGCTGTTTATTGCCCACACTCCCGAGTATGTTGCAGAAGTTCTCAATCCCATCAATCCGGGCAAAACGAAGTCATTCTCTCATGACACGGTTGCGACAAGCGGCACAGCTAAAGCCGCGCTCTACGCCGCAAGTGCCGCCATCGCCGCCGCAACGAAAGTCCTTACGGGACAAATCGACAAAGCCTTCTGCCTCGTAAGCCCGCCGGGCCATCACGCCGAAGCCGATGCAGCCGGAGGCTTTTGCTTCTTCAACAACATTGCTCTCGCAGCCATAACAGCGCAAAAAAAACTCCATGCAAAGCGCGTCGCCGTCATCGATTTCGATGCCCACCACGGGAACGGCACTCAGAGCCTCTTTTGGAATTATGAAGACCGCCTTTTTATCTCACTCCACGAAGCAACACAGCTTTCCGGTTTTACGGAGGAGACGGGCGCATGGAACAACGTGCTGAACATTCCCCTCCCCCCGAAAAGCTCCGGCGACGTTTTTCGTAAACACTTCACCGAAAGAGCAGTCCCAAAATTGCAGACATTCACCCCTGATGCTCTCTTCGTGTCCGCAGGCTTCGATATGCACACAGGCGATCCTCTAAGTACACTGCGACTTTCCGTATCCGATTACCACTATCTAGGCGAAATCTTGGCTTCGCTCTCAAACACCCTCTGCCAAGGTCGCCTTGTTGCAGTCCTCGAAGGTGGTTATAACCTAGATGCTATTGGCCCATGCGCGGCAGCTTTTATTTCGGGTTTAATGGGATTACAGAATGACTAAAGAAAACGACCTCTCCCGCTGGCAACGTCCTGTATCCCCGATGGGAGGTCCATCCCGCATAGATATCCTGCGCCAACGTCACACGATCCGCCGCGCGGTTCGCAACTTCTTGGACAGCGAAGGCTTCATCGAAATCGACACGCCTATCCTTGTCTACGGTGCCTCTCCCGACCTTGTCATCGACTCTTTCAAACTCGAAGACCGTTATCTTATCAGCTCAAGCGAATACCAACTCAAGCGGCTTGAAATCGGCGGAGTCACGCGCCTTTACTCCCTCACGCAAAACTTCCGCAAGGGCGACGTTGGCCGCTTTAGGAATCCCGAATTCACAATGCTCGAATGGGGTCGCGTCGGAAGCGCCATGCCCCAAATCGAAGCCGACGCCGAAGGGATGGTTGTTAATGCACTGGACGCCCTCAAGCTCTCCCCGATAATCTCCTACCAGGGCGAAAAGATCGATCTGACTCCCCCGTGGGATCGCCTGAGCGTCCGCGAAGCAATTGAACGTGTGACGGGCGTCTCGATGCCCGATTTTGAAGCGCCCTCCTGCCGCAAAGCTGCCGAAGCCTCTGGCATCGAACTCCGCAACAGTTGGACCGAGGATAGAAGCTTCCTCTTCAGCCTTATCATGGATCACATCCAGCCTAAACTCGGCATCC
>CAZLIG010000204.1:0-3584 GCA_964559415.1 uncultured Rhodospirillaceae bacterium | reverse complement strand
TTCGGCCTCTATGCCTTAGGCATCACAAGCGGCCTTATAGCCTCCTATCTCCTCCGGCGAACGCTCTGGCGCAGCATCCCTACCGAGCCGTTCCTGATGGAGCTGCCCGATTATAAAGTCCCCAACGCCACGAACATTCTGCGCGGCCTGTTCGAGCGGGCCCACGTCTTCGTTCGCCGCGCCGGAACGACAATCGCCGCCATAACGATTTTAGTCTGGTTCCTTGCCGCCTTGCCGCAATCGGCTCCCAACGCCACAACGCCGCCCATTGAAAACAGTTATGCCGCAAGGATAGGAAAAGCCGTCGAACCCGTGTTTGCCCCTCTCGGCTTCGATTGGAAAATCAACGTCGCGCTGATCTCTGGCATGGCCGCGCGTGAAGTGGCCGTGGCGACCTTGGGCACCGTCTACTCGATCGAAAACACCGAAGGCAAAGACTCCGCCCTCGGCAAGACCTTGGCGGAGCAATGGAGCATCGCCACAGCCCTCGCCCTCTTGGCGTGGTACGCTTTCGCCCCGCAGTGCGCTTCCACGCTCATCCTTATCCGAAAAGAAACCGGATCGGCGAAATGGATGTTCTTCTCCTTCGCCTACATGATCACGCTGGCCTACGCCGCCGCCTTCATCGCCTACCGCTCCGCATCACTCTTCGGCCTAGGCTAACGATTGCACTCCGGCTTTTTCAAAGACACCGACGACGAAGGCCTTGGTGCATCAGGCAAGGGCTGCTCCGCATACTCCCCGAAATCATTCGTAACTGGGCCGCGTCTTCCGTCGCCCTTGGCGATTTGCAGTCTCACTCTGGCCGAAGCCTGAGCTGCGCTGTCTCCGCTTTCTGACGCATCCTCAGTTTTTCAACATCGTCGCACGAGCCTCTTTTCATATTAAAGTGAATTCTACCACGGCCCGGACGAAAGAAAAAAAGCAACTTTTTTAACCAAAAAATATGCCCGCTTTCGCGGGCATATTTCCTCGCCCCCTTATCAGGGACTCAGGCTTTGACCTTTTTACGCTTTGCAAAAGCGGCCAACCCAAGAACCCCCGAACCGAATAAATACGCCGCAGCCGGAAGCGGAACCTGAGCCGCGCTGGAGCCTACCGTAACGGAGCCTCCATTCTTCAAATCGACAAGGGCGCTGAAATAGGCGCTGAAACTCCTGATCTTGTCGCTCAAATTCTCGATGACGAGATTGTAAACGGGTGCCTGAGCCGTCCCCACGTTTGACAGGGCCACAAAAGGCAGCGCCCCGTCCCCGCCCTTGGAATGTCCGAGAGCGCGCCCCGGAACATCATTCAAGTGCCCAAGCGCCAACCCCGGATTATCGCCAAGCTGTCCGCCGCCAAAGACCTTTATGTCGCCGACCTTATCTGCAGCGAATGTTAAAGAGAGCTTGGCATTAGGCTCCAGCTTGCCCGAAAAGGAGTAGTTGAACTGCCCTTCGGCATTTGCCCCGGTGATATATTTAGCCAAATCCGGAGCCGTCTCTCCGGCTGAGACCCTCCCTAGAGTAATGTTCTCCGAAACCGAGACCTGAGCGGCCTGTGCGCTAACGGAAAAGACGCAAAATGCGATAACAGCGCCTGAAAATAAGGGAAGAAACTTCATGGGGATCCTTTCGAAGAACAAGGTAGGAAGGACTCCCTCAGTAGCAAACCGGAGGCGCACCCTCAACGGAAAGCATTGAAATATATAGTCTTTCTTCAGACACAAGATGTTAAATAAGCGTAAAAAGAACCCGCCAACTTTCGTGAGCGGGTTAAAAAAAGTCCGATTATGGGAGCTGGCTTGCTAACCCTGTGTTTTCCTGCGGAAACGCAAACCGCCAATCCCGAGCAATCCCGATCCGAATAATAAAGCCGCGCCGGGCAACGGCGTCGAGTAGGCTCTATAAGAAAGACTCAGAACGTTGCAATCACACCCGCAACCGCCGTAAAGCGCATACCAGAAATAGGCCTTAAGGTTTTCAAAAGCCTCGGGGTTGCCGTTGATGATCGTAATCATATCGGTAAAGGTCGACCCACTGATTTGGTCGTTGGCCAAAACAGGCGAAGGAAGCGGGTCGGGAAGCACAGCCTGAGAAGGATCGACGGCAGTCACGAAGCCGGACGAAATGTAAGCGCGCCGCACGCCTTGGGCAGTCAAAGTAATCTCAAGGGTGGTCTGAGGAGCAAGCTTCCCAAGAATGTCATATTCGTACGCATCGACCGGACCGTTGTACGAGAAATTAAACGTATCGGCCTCCCCGCCATAAATCTCGTCGAGATCAATGACGGTCCTGCTCAGATCGATGATCGACGAAGCAAAAGCACCGGATGCAATCAGTACCGTCGTAAAAAGCGTCGCAACAAATGCAAAAAACCGCTTCATGCTTCCCCCACCTAATGTAAGTAACGATTCGTCATTACTAACAGAAGCCAAATATTTACGCAACTAATGCGCGCCTTCTTAACCAGTTCGGGCAAAAAATATGCCTGCAAATGCAGGCATATTTTGTAACGAATCAAACCGATTATTCTTAAGCGCCCTTGCGGACCTTCCTGAATCGCGCCAATCCAGTCCCGACAAGCGCCGTTCCGAACAGAAGAACTGCGGGAGGGAGCGGAATGGAAGAGGTAATGGCCGTAACAGTCAATTGGCTGTTATCGCCCAAAACCACCGACTTGAAGTAAGCGCCAAAATCCACGGCAACGGAGGAAAGGTTCTGAAGGGTAATCCTTCCCGACAACGCACCTAGCGGAGCAACAATGCCGGTCCCGGCATAGGACGCCTCCACGAGCAACGGCAAAGCGCCGACAACAAGCGGAGACAAGGCATCGCCATCGAACGAGATTGACTCTGTCGCACCGTCGAGCGTTCCGGTTACAAATTCAAAGTACGACTGCGCAAATACATTTGTCGCGGCATACGTGAACGTAACGGCCGTATGAGCGGCCAACGTACCGCTTTCGGAAAAGTTGTAGCCCGTGAACCCGCTTGTCAAACGATTCGCAAGCAGTGTCTCGGTGGCATAGGTTCCGGACGAAACGGAAACATCTGAATACGTGTCCGTATAAGACACCGCATCAGCTTTCGCCGAAAAAACCACACCGGCAATGAGCGCTGCGGCGGCAAAAAACTTGGAGAACTTCATAGCTGTAATCCTTCCCCGGGGATTCCCGGACCAAATGAGCAGGACGGAGTCTCTAGCAGACTCTGAACGCCCTGCGCAATCAAAAAGTGTAGTAACACGAGAAGGTTAACGCGGAACGAATAAAAAATGTATGTAACGTTTACATAAAGCCCATTACATCACTCCCTGAGCCAAGCTAAGCCTATGACCTTTATAGAAACTCGCTTTGGCACCAACCTTCAAAAAATCGCTATAGCCTCCCGTAATCCCCGCGAAGCCAGTATCCCGAACTTCCCCCGCCTGAGCCACCTAGCATCTCGTCATCCCCGCGAAGGCGGGGATCCCATTTGTTTTCGTTCACAAAAAATCCTATCCCTTTGCGCAAACATATCCACCCCCAAAGCGCCCCGCCTGAGCTGCCTAGCATCTCGTCATCCCCGCGAAGGCGGGGATCCCATTTGTTTTCGTTCACAA
>CAZLIG010000203.1:253-3683 GCA_964559415.1 uncultured Rhodospirillaceae bacterium | reverse complement strand
ATGCGCTGGATGGCGGCTTGCTTGAGATCGTGGGCGGCGAGATCGTCGGCGCCCTTTTCGGAAAAGGTCTTGTGGATGCGGCGGAGGACAGAGCAAAGATAGGCGCCGGTTCCGCAGCAGGGGTCGAGGACGACGACTTGGGGATCGGCGAGACCATCGGCGATGCCGAGTTCGGTGCGTAGAACAGAGTCCACGCGCTCGACTTGGTAGTCCACGATTTCGGCTGGGGTGTACCAAACGCCGAGTTCCTTGCGCAGTTCGGGGTCGAAGGCGGCAAGGAATGGTTCGTAAAAGTATTGTACTGCGTGGTTTTCCTCGAAGCCTTCGAAGAACAGGCGGGCATCGACGCGGTTAAGGGCGGCGTCGGCCCAATCGAGGACTTCGATCAGGCGGAGGTCTTCGAGTTCGCGGGAATGGACAATGTGGTTAAAGAGCGCACGGATCATCGGGACGCGCAGGAGGAAGCCCGCCTGGCGCCAATCGAAGAAATCGCTGTTGGGGTTGTAGGCGGCGGCAGATTCCCGAACGACGCGGGCACGGGGCTTTTTCGCGGCGGCTTTCAGACGGTGCCGGGCGTGAATGACCCACGCGGAGAAAATGCCGTAGAAAAGAGTTTGGATGAGGGTGGAGCGGAAGAAGTTCTCGCCCTTGTCGCCCTCAAAGTGAAGGCCGAGGGCGTTTTCAAGCGCGGTCTTGAAGGCGGTGAGGGTTTCAAGATCGCCGGTCTCGATGCGGGACTTGGCGTCGCGGGCGTAGGAGGCAAGAAGTCGGGCGACATCTTGCGGGGTCTTGAGCGGCGCGTTGTGCGTCAGAACACGGGCGAGATATTCCTCCAGGCGCGGGCCTTGCTCCCTCGCCATTTTATGGGGATGAGCCAGAGCGGCGTGAAAGGATTTTTCATCGGGGGCGAGTTCGAAGGGCTCAAGGGTTTCGGGCTGGCCATCGGGGCCAGAACCGATGAGCGCGAATGCGCGAAGATTGGTGACGAGCACAAGACCGTAGCGATTGAAATACTTGCCGACTTGCTCGCTTTGGATCAGCGCGTCCATATCATGCGAGGGGGGCTTTACCTCCAAGACGCCGCGCGTGGGGACGAGATCGGGAGGCGGATTGTTGCGATCCGGCACCTTGCGGAGCTGGTCGGCGGTGTAGAAACCGCCATCGGGAATGCCCGCGCCTTGGCTGGCGGGATTAATGATGCAGGCGACCTTAGGCTTGAGCGTCCGGCCGATCTCGTCAAGTAAGCGGGATAAGGCCGGATAGTAGGAGGTTTCGGGAACGCCCGCGCCACTTGACCGGATCAGGGACAGGGCTTCGAAAAACTGGACGGCGGGCTTTGGCTTGGTGCTCATGCTGTCCCGCAGAATATCAGGGCGTGTGGTGGTTTGCAAAGGCCATGCGCGCGCGGCTTGAAGCGCGTATTTATGGAATGCCTTGTTGGGATCTCATTTGTTATGCTCGTTGATCCAGTCCCAAGCTTTTTTAGGCAACCAGCCATTATTGGTTCGCCCAGTGATATCGACAATGAGAAATATGTCGTTTTCGTCCATCACCGCCCGTATTTTTTCGGTCCAAGTTGTAACGCCATCAGTTGTCGATAGTAACCAGGTTGATTCCAAGTAGTGCCACCAGCCAGGTGCTCCCTTTAGTGTCTCGTAGAGCTTTGCGTAGTCGCGTCCAGGCACCTTTAGATCATATGAAACTAAGAGTATCATTGGGCGCCTCCGATAATTGCGTTGCCCTGCTTTTCGTTAAGAAGGCAGATTTGGAAGTTTGACGGAGAAAACTCATTTATGCTTTTTCCACTCCAGCATATCTCAACATAATGCTTACTAGCGCGAGGTAGGTTGTCTGCATAAAGCATTACAGGTATAATCGTCTTTCCATTCTCTACCCTAAAAAAACGACCTTTTATACCTTCGGCTTCAACTAGAATCTGAAGGCATATGCTGGCTGTAGCGGGCGTCACGACCCCGCCGCCAGCCACCGATGGAGAAGGTTCTGAAATCTCGGCAATGCTTACATATGAGGGGATTTTGGGGACGACATCAAGGCGTTGGTCTTTTGTAGTCCAGAAGAACTGCTTTGGAACAAATTTCTTTAACTCATAGAAGCCGGCCCCCCCTGCTCTCGCTTTATGGACATTATTGCAAAGAATCATACAATTACGAGCGGCCTCCTTGCCCGCATTGATAACCTCTAGTCGAATGTGGTAGACCGTGCGGCGTCCGCCAGCAACTGACGCGTCTTCCTCCTCGAATTTCTCAACAAAAGGAGCCGCTTCCCCAACAGAAAGTATGATTTTCGGGCGGATTATCCAACTGCGAATTCGTTGGCCGAAGACGGCGAGAACGGCGACTAATAATGTGCCTGTAGCTTCAAGCCCAGAAAATGTTAGTCCCCAGACCTCAAAATTATCGTGTTGGGATGAACCCGATGGAGATGCGGGTGATGACGGCGAAGGTGACGCGGGAGCCTTCGCGGGTGGCGTCTTCTGCTGCGCGACACATACAGCGCAACACAGCAAAAACGCAATGGCGCTTACTCGTATTTCATTAGTTGTCATTGCGTCTCCATGTATTTTCGATATTTCGGCCAACATCAGCGTTCTGGGAACTCGCCTCTTGTGGCACTCTGCAACGCATTGGGCTAAAGCTCATTAACTGGTATTCCTGCTGCGTCTGCCTTATTCTGTAAGTTTATGTCACCCGTAACAAGCGTAATATGAGCGGTCGGGTACTCTGCAATGGTTTCAAGAAGGCAGGCTATAAGCCGGTCATCAGGAACATTTGAGTCTAGCCAGCTTAATGACTTTTCCATTTGTGGCTCCCGAGAGATAGCTTTGACTGTGATATCTCGATCTACGGTTACCCCATTGGCAAGATTGCCTTGGTGGCGCCATCCCTTAATTCTTGTAATTACTCCTTTTGCTTTGTCGCGCACTTCCGGATTCCGATGGAGCATCTTTAGCTCGTCGAGCTCCCGGAGAATGGTCGGCATGAGAAGAAATGTAAATGGAACATTTTTTGCGAGTGTGCGGTACTGTGTCGGATCTGCGGTGGCAAGAAGGCTGTTTGTATCGGGCACAAGAATTGTCGCGGCTTCCGCATCTTTAGTAAGAATATCCAAAATACACCGCAGTGCCTGTGAGCTATCCTCAAGTTTCGAGAGGTTTTCCTCATGAGATGGGCGCAGGGACCAATTCGAGGAGAACTCGACCCATGTCCGGAATTGCTGGTCGGCCTCGTGAATATTCTGGGTAATGTGTATTGGCGCACCTGAAAGTAACTTTTGGAGCAACTCGTGCCATTGGTCATAGCGGCGTTTTATAAGTAGTTGTTTCCCTTGCTGCTCGGCCGACAACTCTGACCAATAGAAGTCAGGGAAAACGAGGACGATATTCCCTGAGCGATCAAGACGCTTGATTGGC
>CAZLIG010000203.1:0-243 GCA_964559415.1 uncultured Rhodospirillaceae bacterium | reverse complement strand
CCCCCCGAGATCGACCGTAATGTTCGCCAGATCGTTAATCATCCGCTCAAGCGTTGTCATGTTTCAGTTTGTTTTTGTGCTGGCTCAACAAATTTTTGCATAGTTTTCTCGTGTTCCCGCCGTTTTGCAAGCCTATAAGGCCAACTCTTTGGATGAGCAGGTGGTGGGTAGCGGATGTTCCTACCAGCAGGAAAACAGAAGCCACATAGAATTTTTAATACGCGCGCGCCCCCACCCGAAGCC